>JANXUO010000261.1 GCA_025356245.1 Hymenobacter sp. | reverse complement strand
CTACCTGCACTTTTTCATCGAGCACAACCGCGGCCACCACCGCCACGTGGCCACGCCCCTCGACCCGGTGACGGCCCGGCTGCACGAGCCTTTCTGGCGCTTTTTGCCCCGCGCCGTGGGCGGCGAGCTGCGCTCGGCCTGGCACCTGGAAGTGGAGCGGCTGCGCCGCGCCGGGCAGCCCGTGCGGGCAGTAGGCAACCAGATGCTGCAATTTGGGGTGGCGCAGCTGGCCCTGCTGGGGCTGATTGCCGGCTTTTTTGGGCCAACGGGCCTGCTGGCCTGGGCCAGCGCGGCGCTGGTGAGCCTGCTGCTCTTTCAGCTCGTCAACTACGTAGAACACTACGGCTTGCTGCGCAACCGCACCGCCACCGGCAGCTACGAGCGCGTGCAGCCCCACCACTCCTGGAACTCGGAACACGCCCTGGGCCGCATCCTGCTCTACGAGCTAACCCGGCACTCCGACCACCACTACCAAGCTTCGCGCCCCTACCAAACCCTTCGACACCAGCCCGTAAGCCCGCAAATGCCCACCGGCTACCCTGGCATGATGCTGCTGGCCACCGTGCCCCCGCTCTGGTTTCGGGTGATGAACGGACGGGTGCCCGGTAGCGTCAAGCCTTAGCTTGGCGCTACCGCCCGCGCTTCCTCAAATAATACGCCCGGTACCACACCGAGGTTTTTTTGTACAATGAGAGCCACGTTTCGTTCGGGAACATGTTCACCCGAAACACCTGCATCCGGTCGTCTTCCAGGCGCAGGCCGCCGGTGTCGGTGGCTACGCCGAGAGCAAAACCGGCGGCTTGCACGGCGTTTTTCAGGGCCGCGTTGAGGTCGCCGTAGGGGTAAGCGAAGGTTTCGATGACAAGGTGGAGGCGGGCTTCGAGGGCCTGTTTGCTGGCTTTGATTTCGGCGATGGCTTCGGGCAACGGCAGCGCGGGCAAGTGGGGGTGGCTGAGGGTGTGCGCCCCAATTTCCCAGCCCGCGGCCACGAAAGCGTGTTTTTGGGCTTCGCTCATGAGCGCGGCGCGGGGCTCGGTGGGGTCGGCGGCGAGGTCCCAGTGGTTGTGGTCGGCGGCAAAATCGCCGAGCAGGTAGAGCACGCCCCGGTAGCCGTAGTGCTGCATGAGGGGCAGCAGGTTGACGTAGTTGTCCTCGTAGCCGTCGTCAAACGTGAGGATGACGGGGCGCTTGGGAAAGTCGGCCAGCGGGCGCTGGGCGCGGGCAAAGGCCAGGTAATCGGCAAAGGTGATGGGCGTGAGGCCGCGCCGCCGGAAAAAGGCCAGGTGTCGGGCAAAATTGTCTTTTGTGACGAATATTTGGTGCTTCGTGGCGGGGGCCACGTCGGGCACCTTGTGGTACATGAGCACCGGAATGTGCTGGGGGTGAATGCGCTGCATCCGGGCGGCCTCGTACACCAGCAGCACCCGCGCCGCTACGGCGGCCAGGTTGTAGTGCGCCCGCACCCGCGCCGCCAGCGCCGCCGGCACCGGCACGGGCTGCGCCAAAAACTGTTGAATTTCGATTAAAATTTGTTTAAAATCTACGCCGTGCGGCTGCTGCCGGGCCGCGATGTCGCCGAAGTTGGACGCTGCCGCAGTGGCAAACGTGGCCTCGGTCACGATGCCCTCGCTGCCCGCCTCGCCCAGGGCCAGCACCGGGCAGCCCGCCCCCAGCGCCTCGATGGCCACCCGCCCCGCCCCCACCACCAGCGTGCTGCGCCCCAGCCAGCCCGGCACATCGTCGGTGAAGCCCACCACTTCAACCCGCTCATCAAAAGCCGCTTGCAAGGCCGCCAGGGCCGTTTTACCGGCATCCGGCAGGTGCTGTAACTCGCCGCCCACCAGCGCCAGGCGCAACCCCGGAAACCCGGCCAGCAGCGCCGGAAATACGTGTTGCAGCAGCCCCGCCGCCCGCTCGCCCTTGCCCCCGTTGAAGCGACCGATGAAGGAGAGCCTTTGTTCGGTGCCCGGTGCTTGGTACCTGGTGCTTGGCGGGTAATTTTCGGGCGTCTGGCTCCCCCTCTCCTTTTTCGGAGAGGGGGCCGGGGGGTGAGGCCCGACGTTGAACGAGGCGGTACGCGGACTTGGAAACCCCGCTAACCCTTCATTAAAAAAACCCACCCCGTTCGGTATTTCCACAATCTTGGCGGCATCCATCTTCACTTCCGCCACCAGGTGCGCCCGCAGGTTGGCGCAGATGGCAATCACCCTATCACCATAAACATCAAATAACGAAGTTGATGCGTGCAAATGCTGCCGCCCGTGCACGGTGCTCACCAGCGGCACCGGCAGCCCGCGCAAGGCCGCGTGGCACACCCAGCTCGCGGCGCGGGCGTGGGCGTGCACCACATCGATTTGCTCCTGCTGCACCAGCGCCCGAATGCGGCGCAGGTTGCGCCAGCGGGCAGCGTAGCGGCGGTCGGAGATGGGGGCCGTGCGTTGCGTGGCCCCGGTGGGCAGCGGGTTGGGCGCGTCGGACAGCAGCCACACGGCGTGCCCGGCGGCCCGGTGCGCCTCGGCCAGCTGCACGGCGTAGGCCACCGAGCCGGCGTAGAATTCGGCGGAAAGGACGTGCAGGATGCGCATGGGAAGTGGGGCAAAATTAGGGCTGTTTGCGGGGCAACGTGCGGGGCCGCACCAAACTTGTCAGTATGCGACAAACTAACATGGCCCCGTAAGCAGCTATTTGACAGGCTATTCATTCGATTTGGCAACCCAAGGACATCCTTTTTTTACTGCCAGGTTACGTTTTTAATAAACTTCGGCGCTGTCGTTAGGATATTTAAAAAAAGCCTCTATCTTTGACGCAATTATAGTCCTCCCGCGCTCGTGCGAGGACGCCGTTGCACACCCTACTACCACACCCTGTTAGGTTTTTTCTGTCCGTTGCTCGCGGACGCCCACCTTTTCGACAGTTGTTGTTTTTTTTCCTGTGCTAACGGCCTCCCGGCTCCCCGTCGTCTAACCCTTCGACCGGAACCCTGCGGATGTCGTCCCATTAGCCGCTGCCTCGGGCAGCGGTAGGTCGTTTCGTTCCCCTGGCTTTTTGGTCGGGCGGTGGTGGCTGCGCTTGTTCGTGGCGGCTGCGCCCGAGGGTTGCTTGCTTGCTTTTCGGTTTGGATTTTCTGGTTATTTGGTAGCCGGGCTTCCTGTCGGTTCACACTTTTTTTCCTGGTTTGCTATGTACACTAATGCTAAATTTTGCCGGCTGTATGGCTGGCTGTTGCTGGCGCTGCTGGCCGGCACCGGGGTGCGCCCCGCCCAGGCCCAGGCCGTGCGCTGGGAACGGAGCTTGGGGGGCGGGGGCGGCACCGCTTTTTTCGATGGCTGCACCACGGCCGATGGCGGCTATATTCTGGTAGGCCGGGTGCTTGGACGTAGCATTATCATGTCCGATTCTACGCATGG
This sequence comes from Hymenobacter sp., assembly GCA_025356245.1. Lineage (GTDB taxonomy): Bacteria > Bacteroidota > Bacteroidia > Cytophagales > Hymenobacteraceae > Hymenobacter. The sequence continues at coordinate 12,575 of JANXUO010000261.1, read as the reverse complement.
AATGCGGGGCAACGTGCTGGTGGTGAAGTATTCGGTTCAGGGAACCGTGCAGTGGGGCCGCCGGTACGGAGCCAATCGGGATAGCCGAGGCGTGAGCATAGTGGCGGCTCCCGGCGGCGGCTACGCGGTGGGAGCGCTGGCCTATTCCGACCCGGCCCTGCCCCGGCGCTACGACCAGACGGAGCCCGGCCGCGGCGGCAACGACTACTGGCTGCTGCGGCTGGATGCCCAGGGCCACAAGCTGTGGGACCACACCTTTGGCAGCAGCGCCAGCGACGAGCTGAGCAAGGTGTGGGCGACCGCCGACGGCGGCTACCTGCTGGCGGGCAGCAGCGACGCCACGGCCGCCGGCGGCGACAAGACGCAGCCCGGCTTCGGTTTTAAGGACTACTGGGTGGTGAAAACCGATGCCCAGGGCCACAAGCTGTGGGACCGCACCCTGGGGGGCGACCGGCCGGACAATCTGGCCAACGGCATTCCGACGGCCGACGGCGGCTGCCTGCTGGCGGGGCAAACCTTTTCCTCGCAGAACGGCACGGTGTCGCAGCCCAACACCGGCCCGGTGGCCAACTACGATGAGTGGCTGGTGAAGCTGGATGCCCAGGGCACGGTGCAGTGGGACCGGCGCTACGGGGGCGAGCAAAGTGAGGCTGCCCTTGGCTTGTGCCAAAACTCCGATGGTGGCTACATCGTGGCAGGGGTCTCTTCATCGGGACAAAGCGGCACTCATACTCAGCCTAGCAGGGGCGGCATAGACACGTGGGTACTCAGGCTCACCGCACAGGGCAACAAGGTATGGGATTACCGTTTTGGCACTGCTGATGGTGATTACGTTTCAGGGTTTGGCCGGGTGGTGCCCGCGCCAGGGGGCGGTTATTTAGTACCAGGAAGTTCCTCGGGTGGCATCGATGGCGATAAAACCCAGGCAAATAGAGGGGTCAGTGACTATTGGTTATTACGACTCTCGTCAACTGGCTCTCTCCTTTGGAACCGAACTTATGGAGGAAACGGCGGGGATGACGCACTTAATTTGTTGAGGTTATCTAACGGAAATCTGCTCTTTTTCGGGGCATCCACTTCAGGAATATCAGGCGACCGAACCCGGGAAAACACAACAATATTTAATGATTCTTGGAATATTGAGCTAGATTCAGCAGGGCTTCAGCCCCGCGACGTGGTTGTAGGAAGTGCCCCCTACAACACCCAGACGTTTGTGGGCCGCGCCCGCAACAAGGGCCTATTCGTCGGGGGCAACTCAAACGCGAACGCGGGCTACGACAAATCGGAATCTGCGGCGGCCAACCAATCGCAAATCTGGTTACTCAAGCGCGACTCGCTGGGCGTGGCCCAGTGGGACGCCGCGCTCGGGGGCGACAAGGACGAGTACCTGGGGGCCGTAGAGGAAGAACCCAACGGTAATATCTTGGTGGCGGGCACCGCCCACCTGGTGGGCGCGGTCTCCCGTCAGAACCGCGACGCCGACTTCGTGTCGTACCGCCTCGATGCCACGGGCACCAACTTCGACCGGCGGGTGCTGGGCGGCCCCGGCGACGATTGGCTGGGGGATGCCCACGGTACGCCCGACGGGGGCCTGGTGCTGGGCGGCACCTCGCGCTCGGGGGCGGGGCGCGACAAAACCGAGGCCAGCCGGGGCGGGGCCGACTTCTGGGTCATCAAGCGCGACGACACCCCCGCCACCGAGTGGGACCACCGCTACGGCGGCACCGGCCTCGACTCGTTGGTGACGGTGCTGCTCACCGCCGACGGGGGCTACCTGCTGGCGGGCTCCAGCACCTCGCCGGTGGGCGGCGACCTGACGGAGCCGAGCCGGGGCGGGGCCGACTACTGGCTGGTGAAGGTGGACGCCCTGGGGGCCGTGCAGTGGCAGCACCGCTACGGCGGCCCGGCCAACGACTGGCTGGCCGCCGCCAGCCCCAGCCCCGACGGGGGCTACCTACTGGCGGGCACCACGTTTTCGGGGGTGGGCGGCGAGCTGACCGAAGCCAGCCGGGGCCGCCGCGACCTGTGGGTGCTAAAGGTGGACGCCCTGGGCAGTTTGCAGTGGCAGCACCGCTACGGCGGCAGCGGCAACGAGTACGCCGCCACCGTGGAAGCCGACCCCGACGGGGGCTTCGTGGTGGGGGCCAGCACCACCTCGGCCGGGGGCAGCGGCGAGGTGAGCCAGCCCAGCCGGGGCGGCACCGACTACTGGCTGCTGCGCCTCTCGGCCCAGGGCACCGTGCTGTGGGATAAGCGCCTGGGCGGCAGCGGCGAGGACGTGCTGGCCGGCGTGGCCCCCCGGCCGGGCTACGGCTACGCCGTGGGCGGCACCAGCGACTCGCCGGCTGGCAGCGGCGAACACCAACTGCCCGGCCGGGGCGCGGCCGACTACTGGACGCTGCTGCTGGGGGCGCGGCGGGTGCCGGCCCCGGTCATCAGCAGCTTCGTGCCCGGCAGCGGGGTGTCGGGCACCGTGGTGACGCTGACCGGTACGGGTTTCACGGGCACGAGCAGCGTGACGTTCAACGGCACCCCGGCCCCCGGCTTTGCGGTGGGCAACGGCGGCACCACCATCACCGTAGCCGTGCCCTTCGGGGCCAGCACCGGCTTGGTTGCCGTGACGGCCAACGGCACGGGCACCTCGGCCACGCCCTTCGTGGTGACGCTGCCCGACTTGGTGGTGAGCAGCGCCCAGGCCGTGCAGGGTACTTACAACAATGTGCGAATAACCGGCCCGGCCACCGGCGGGGCGGGCGTGGCCACCCTGGCCGGGCCGCTGGCGGTGCAGGGCAGCCTGCTGGTGCAGGCCGGGGGCAGCCTGCTGGCCAACTGCCAGCCCCTGACCGGGGCCGGCAGCTTTGCGCTGGCGGCCGGCGCCACGCTGGGCATTTGCGCCCCGGCGGGCATTGCCGCCGCCGGGGCCAGCGGGACCGTGCAGCTCACGGGGCCGCGCTCGTTCAGCCCCGATGCCCGCTACGTGTACAACGGCACGGTGCCCCAGACCACCGGCAGCGGCCTGCCGGCCCAGGTGCGCGAGCTGACCCTGGACAACCCCACCGGCCTGGCCCTGACCCAGGCCCTGGCCGTGGCCCAGGTGCTGCGCCTGAGCCGCGGCGACCTGGCCGTGGGCAGCCAGGCCCTAACCTTGCTGTCGGCGGCCAGCGGCACGGCCCTCGTGGACAACACGGGCGGCGCGGTGCTGGGCCCTGCCACCGTGCAACGCTACGTGGACGGCAGCCGCAACGCCGGGACCGGCTACCGACACCTGGCCGCTCCCGTGGCCGCAGCCACGGTGGGCAGCCTGGCCACGGCGGGCTTCGCGCCGGAGGTCAGCCAGGGTGCGGCCTACAACGCCTCGGCCACGCCGGGGCTGGTGCTGCCCTTCCCGACGGTGTACGGCTACGACGAGCGCCGGCTGCCCGCCTCCCTGGCCACTGGCTACACCTACTTCGACCGGGGCTGGGTGGCCCCCACCAGCCTGGCCGACCCGCTGGCCGTGGGCCTGGGCTACACCGTGCAGCTGGCCGCCGGGCTGACCGTGGCCTTCACCGGCCCGCTGCACAACGGCCCCTACACCCGGCCCCTGACCCGCGCCGCCGCCCCGGCCGCCCTGGCCGCCGAAAGCGGCTGGCACCTGCTGGGCAACCCCTACCCCAGCCCCCTGGACTGGCGGCTGGTGCCCCGCCCCGCCACCGTGGACGATGCCCTGTACGTGTTTGAGAGCAGCGGCCCCTACGCCGGGCAGTACCGCGCCCGCGTGAACGGCCTGGGGGCCTCGCCGCTCATCGGCAGCGGGCAGGGCTTTTTTGTGCGCGTGAACACGCCGGGGGCCACGCCCACGCTGGCCTTCGGCAACGCCGCCCGCCTCACGGTGTTCGGCACCGAGCCGGCCCTGGGCCGCCCCGCCGCCGATGTGCGCCCGTTGCTGCGCCTGACGCTGGCCGCCGACGCCCCGCCCCCCGGCCCCGGCGGGACCGCGCCCGCCGCCGATGCGGCTTACCTCTACTTCGAGGCCGGGGCCACGCCCGGCCCCGACGCCCGCTTCGACGCCGCCAAACTCGCCAACCCCGACGGCCTGGGGCTGGCCACGCTGGCCCCCGCCCCCGGTGGCCCCCGCCCGCTGGCCATTGATGGCCGCCCGCCGCTGGGTACGCAGCCGCTGCTGGTGCCGCTGGCCGTGGCCGTGCCACGCCCCGGCCGCTACGCTCTGACGGCCGCCGAGGTAAGCCACTTTGCCCCCGGCACCGCCCTGTACCTGCTCGATGCCCTGGCCGGCACCCGGCAGCCCCTCACGGCCGGGTGCCGCTACCCGGTGCAGCTGGCGGGCAGCACCGCTTCCGGCCGCTTCGCCATCGAGTGCCGGCCGGGAACATCCCTGGCCACGGCAGCCGAAACGCTGGCCGCGCAGGTGCAGGTGTTTCCGAACCCGGCGGCGGGCCGCTTCGCTCTGCTGCTGCCCCCGCAGGCCGGGGGCCGCGCCGACCTTCGCAACGTGCTGGGGCAAGTGGTGCTGACGTGCCCCATCGCGCCCGCCGGGCAGCCGGGAGTGCTGGCCGTGGAGGTGCCGCACCTGGCTCCCGGCGTTTACCAGCTTACCGTGACGCTGGCCGGGGCGGCGGTGACGCGCCGCCTGATTCTTGAATAGATTTTTTGAAGCTACCTTACCAAGAGAGCTTTGCAAGCAGTGCAGCAGGCGCCTGTTGCCTGTTGGAAAACTTACACCACTGTTTCTGCGCAGGAATTGTGGCGCTGGGTTTTCGCATACCCAAACCTTTTTTTCAACCTTCAAACCCCTAAACCAAATGAAAAAAATTCTCAGCTTCGCGCTGGCATTCGTAATGCTGGCGCAATTTGCTTATGCGCAAACTACCTGGACAGGCAGCGTCAGCAATCAGTGGAATGACGGCGCTAACTGGCTACCAGCCAGCATTCCCGCTGGCTTTGATGATGTCATAATTTCAACTTCCGCCTCCGGCCTTTATCCCAACATCAGCAACAGCGGGCAAGGTTGTTACTCGCTGTCCATCACCTCACCAGCGGCTTCGGTCACGGTATCTGCTGGCGGCGAGCTACTGGTGACCACCACCATCAACAACGCGGGCAAAATCATCCTCAACCAAAACGGAGCCGTGGTGCAACTCATCGCCACCGGGGTGCTTACCAACCAAAGCGGCGGCTCCATCACCATCAACGGCATCCTCGAAGCGCAGGACAACATCGTGAACAACGGCAGCATTACGAGCGGCGCAAGCGGGCTGCTTTCGCTCACCAATGCAGCCCCGTCCACCATCAGCGGCGGCGGCACCACGTCGCTGACGGACGTTACCTTCAGCGGCAACGCCACCAACGCCATTACCACCACCAACCAAGTGCTGGTGAGCCGGGTGGCGCGGGTGCAGGGCTTCAACGTGGCCGCCAACGGCAAGCTGCGTCTGACCTCGAACAACGCCACCACCACCGGCATGATTTTTAACGCCGGGGCCGGCGTGGTGCAGGGCAGCATCACGGCCGAGCGCAGCATTGACGGCACGGTAAACAACAGCGCGGGTTACCGGCACTACGCCAGCCCGGTGGCCGGGGCGACGTTTGCCAACCTGCAAACCGCCGGCCCCAACGCTTACGTCCCTTACATCGTGCCCACCTACGCCTACAACCCGTTTGTCGCGTCGCCCAACCCGTTCCCGAACCTGTTCTACTACGACGAGTCCTTTGTGCCCGCTCCCGTGATGGCCGGTTCGCCGGCCGCCGACGTGTCGTTCAGCTACGGCTGGAAGTGCCCGGCGGCCCTGACGGCGGCCCTGCAGGCGACGCGGGGATATTCTTTGCGCATCAACGCCTCGGAGAAGGTCGTGCTGGAGGGCACGGCCAACACCGGCAACTACTCGACCGCACCGCTGGGCCGGGGGCCCAATACCCAATCGGGCTACCATCTGGTGGGCAACCCCTACCCTGGACCCATCAACGCACAGGCCGTATCGCAGGCCAACGTGTACAATGCCACCAACAACAAGGGCGGCTTTGATGCCAGCATGTACTTCTTCCGGTCTGCCACCGGCGACGGTTATACCGGAACTTACGAGTACATAAACCCAACCACCGGCAACAGCAGCAACGCCAAGCTGACCCGTTTTTTCCCGATGATGCAGGGCTTTTTCGTGCGCCGCACCCTGCCCACTTCGGCCACGGTTCCGGCTCAGGCATTTTTGTTTAAGAACGCGCACCGCTCGGCCAGCTACAGCACCGCCCCGGCCCTCACGCCATTTTACCGGGCCGTTGCCAGCGCCACCAGCGCCGGCCCCTCGCACACCGGCGTTTCGCTTGCCATTACCGACACCAAAACCCTGCTGCCCGACAACGCCTACGTGGCCTTCTGGGATGATGCCACGCCGGGCCACGACGCTCCCTACGATGCCGTGCGCCCCGGCGACAACATTGGATACCCCACGTTTTACACCGTGAATACGGAGGCCGAGATGTGCGCCTACAACGCCTTGCCTACGGCCACGGGCACGGTTACGGTGCCCGTGGGGCTGCACACGCTGGTGGCGGGCCATCCCTACACCGTCAGCATCGCCCAGAACGAGTTGGTGGCCGGTACGCGCCTCTACCTCGAAGACCGCAGCACCGGCCGGGCCATCGAGCTGACCCGCCAGCCGTCTTACACCTTCACGGCGGAGCAAAACGCCTACGAAGACCGCTTTTTCCTGCGCTTCGAGCCGGCTACGGGCTTGAGCCAGCCGGCAACCGAGCAGTCGGCAGTGGAGATATACCCCAACCCGGCCGCCAAAGGCGGGGCCATGCAGGTATCGGCCAACCAATTGAGCGGGAAAATGGCCACGGTGGACCTGCTCGATTCATTTGGGCGGGTGGTGGCCACGCGCGAAATCCCGGTTCGGGAAGGCTTGCTGGCGGGCGAAATTCCCACGGCCGGTTTGAAGGCGGGTGTTTACGTGCTGCGGGTTTCGTCGGAGGGAAGCGTGACGACGCGGCGCCTTGAAGTGCGCTGATTGACGCTCGTTTTTTAGTTTGAAAAGGCCACCGGGACTTGCCCGGTGGCCTTTTTGCGTTTTGATGGTGTTGGGCTGGGCCTGGGCCAGCCCAGCGTGGTGACGTGGTGCAACTGCTCGGCCCGGTTGGGCGCAAATGCGCCCGGCCCAATGTTTTGATTTACCTTAACGCCGTATTTCAACCCCCTTCCCTCATGTTGGCCCCGTTTCGCTCCGCATTGCCCGTTGGGCTGATGATTTTTACGCTGTTTGCTGCGCTCTCCTGCCACAAAAAAACCGCCCAGGAACAGGCCACGGCCCAGGCCAGCACCGACGGCGACGAGGTTGACCCCTACTCCAATCTGATTTTTACCTTTGACGAGGCGGTGGTGGGCGAAGCGGCCCAAAACCGCTGGGACACCACGCGCTACGTTACGTTTTCGCCCGCCGTGCGGGGCAAGTTCAAGTGGACCGGCGACCGGGAGCTGACGTTTTCGCCTTCGGAGCCGTTTCGGCCCAGCACGGTGTTTAAGGCCGCGCTGCGGCCCGCCGCGCTGCCCAGCGGCAAGCAAAAGCTGGCCCTCAACCGCAGCAAGTTTCACACGCCGTACCTGAAGCTGGAGGCACCGCAGGTGTTTTTTGGCAGCTCGCGGCGGGCGGCGGGCACGGCGGAGCTGCGCGTGAACCTGCCCTTCAACTACCCGGTGCGCCCGGCAGAGGTGAAGCAGCGGCTGAAAATCAGCCAGAACGGGCAGCCGCTGGCCGTCGAAATTAACTCGGCGGAGCCCGGCAACACCCTGGCCCTCACGTTTCAGCAGGACGTGCGGCCCGACCTGCCCATCACCGTGGAAGTAGCGCCCGGCCTGAAGCCCGCCACCGGCACCGCCGCCACCACCACGGCCCTCACGGCCTCGGCCGAGGTGCCCGACCAGGCCACGCTGGCCGTGCGCGAGCTGAGCGGCACCCTGCTCGACGGGCAGCCCGTGGTGACGCTGCTGCTAAGCCAGCCCGTGACGGCGGCCGAAATTCAGTCCAAGCTAACCGTCACGCCCAACGTGAATTACGCCGTGGAAGCGCTGGAAAGCGGCTTCCGTTTGCGCGGCGGGTTTGAGGTGGGCCGCAGCTACCAAATCGGCCTCGCGGCCGGGGCGCGGGGGCTGCTCGGCGGCACCCTGGGCCAGAACTACACCCAAAGCGTGTCGTTCGGCGACGAGCGCCCCAGCCTGAGCTTCGCCAGCCCCGAAAAGGCCCTGTACCTGAGCGCGGCCGGCAGCCGCAACCTCGGCCTGCGCATCAACGCCGTGGCCAAGGTTAAAATCACCATCGCCAAGGTGTATGCCAACAACATTCAGCAGGTTATGCGCCAGGGCAGCCAGTACGGCTACCCATCTTACGACGAGGAAGGGCAAGGCAACGAAGGCGGCGATGAAGACGGCGGCTACGAAGACCGTGGCTACCATTATTACGACATCGAAAGCACCGGCAACGTCCTCAGCGAGCGCACGGTAAGCGTCGAGGGCCTGCCCAAGGTGCAGGGCCTGCGCCTGCTCAACCTCAGCCTGAAAGAGCTGGAGTTTCAGGGGCCGATGAAGGGCCTGTACGTGGTGAAGGTGGAGGACACCGAGCGGCAGTACAACCAGGTAAGCCGCCTGGTGGCCGTGACCGACGTGGGCCTGCTGGTGAAGCAGGGCGCAACGGGCGGCACGGTGGTTTTTGCCAATTCCATCCGCACGGCACAGCCGCTGGCAGGCGTTACGGTGAACCTAATAAGCACTAACAACCAGGTGATTGGCAGCGTCACAACGGATGGTTCGGGGGTAGCCAAGTTCGACTCGGCGGCCAGCATGAAACGCTTCCGCCTGGGCATGATTACGGCAGTGAAAGACGCCGATTTTTCCTTTCTGGACCTCACGAAAAGCCAGGTCGAAACCTCGCGCTTCGACGTGGGCGGCCTGCAAAGCAACGCCGCCCACTACCTGGCCTTTTTGTACGGCGACCGCAACCTCTACCGCCCCGGCGACACCGTGCGCACCAACACCGTGGTCCGCATCGACGACTGGCGCACCCCGCCCCTGGGCCTGCCCATGAAGCTGCGCCTCATCTTACCGACCGGCAAGGAATACAGCATTTTACAACAAAAGCTCGACGCCCACGGGGCTTTCGCGAGCCAGTTTATTCTGCCCCCGGCCATCCAAACCGGCCTTTACACGATGGAAGTGCTGACGGGCAACGACGTGCTGCTGACCTCGCGGCAAATCAGTGTGGAGGAGTTTATGCCCGACCGCCTGAAGGTGGCCGTGACCGCCGCTCCCGCCCGCCTGCGCCCCGGCCAGACCGTGACGGCCACCGTGACGGCTCAGAATCTGTTTGGCCCCCCGGCCGCCGACCGCAAGTTTGAGGTGCAGTTCTCGCTCAAGGCCAGGGCATTTAGCGCCCCGGCTTACCCGAAGTTTACGTTTGACATCAGCGGAGCCGGCAGCTCGGCGGGCGGGCTGGACGCGGCCTTCGAGGTGCCCGTGCGCGAGGGCAACACCGATGCCGCCGGGCGCGGCACGGCCACTTACACCTTGCCCGACATCGCCGATTTGGGCACCCTCGGGGGCACGGCCTTCGCCACGGTGTTCGACGAAACGGGGCGGCCCGTGAACCGCGTGGCCACGTTTGAGGTGCAAACCCAGGCTACCATGTTCGGCATCGGGCAGTTAGCGGGCCTCGTGAACACCCGGCAGCCGGTGCGGGTGCCGCTGCTGGCCCTCACGCCCCAGGGCAAGCCCACCACGGCCGAGGCCCACGTGTGGGTGGTGCGCACGCTCTGGGAAACGGTGATTGAGCGCCAGGGCGGCCGGTTTGTCTATAACTCGCAGCGGCGCGAGCAGGTGGTGTTCAACGAAGTGCGGCAGGTGGCGGCGGGCAGCTACGCCGAGTTTCAGCCCCTGTACTCGGGCGAGTACGAGGTGCGCATTGCCCGGCCCGGTGCGGCCACCTACGTGAGCCAGCACCTGTACGCCTACGGCAGCGGCGACACCCAGGCCAACTCCTTCGAGGTGAACACCGAAGGCGAGGTCATCATCGAGCCCGACAAGCCCAAGTACGCCCCCGGCGAAACGGCCCGGCTGCTGCTCAAAACGCCCTTCGCGGGCCGCATCCTCGTCACGGTGGAGCGCGGGCAGGTGCTCGAGCATTTCTACGTGAACACCGACCAGAAATCGGCCGAAGTCAAAATCAACATCAAGGCCGAACACGTTCCGAACGTGTACGTTACGGCCACCGCCATCCGCAGCATCACCGACAACGCCCTGCCCCTGACCGTGGCCCGCGGCTTCGTGCCGCTGACGGTGGAAAAGCCCGGTGCCCGCCTTGCGGTAGCCATCACGGCGCCCGCCGCCAGCCGCTCGCAGCGCGTGCAGGATGTTCGGGTGCACACCGCCCCCGGTGCCCAGGTCACGCTGGCGATGGTGGACGAAGGCATCCTGCAACTCAAAGACTACCAGACACCTGCGCCCTACGAGTACTTCTACCAGAAGCGGGCGCTCGAAGTCGGTTCCTTTGATGTGTACCCATTTTTGCTGCCCGAGCTGGGCAGCAGCAGCACCGGCGGCGACGGCATGGGCCTCGGCAGCCGCACCACGCCCGTGCCCAACCGCCGCGTGAAACTGCTGGCCAAGTGGAGCGGCGTCCTCACCGCCGACCGCAACGGCGACGTGCAGTACCGCCTGGCCCTGCCGCAGTTTTCGGGGGCCGTCCGCATCATGGCCGTGGCGTATAAAGACGATGCCTTCGGCTCGGCCGAACAAATAATGAAAGTGGCTGACCCCGTGGTGATAAGCACGGCGCTGCCGCGATTTATGAGTCCGGGCGACACCATTGATGTGCCGGCTACCCTCACCAACACCACGGGCCGGGCCGCCACGGGCACGGCCAGCCTAGCGGTGTCGGGGCCGTTGCGGCTGCTGTCGGCGGGCAGCCAAACTGTTGCGCTACCGCCCAACGCCGAGGCGCGGGTGCTGTTCCGGGTGCTGGCCCCGGCGGGCATCGGCGAAGGCCACGTAACGACCACCGTAAGTGCTTTGGGCGAGAAGTTTACGGAGCAGATTGACCTACCCATCCGCCCCGCCGCGCCGCTGGCCAAGCGCACCGGCGGCGGCAGCGTGGCGGGCGGGGCCAGCCTGCCCCTCAACCTGAGCACCGACTTTCTGCCCGCCAGCCTCAAGAGCCAGTTGGTCGTCAGCCGCTCGCCGATGACGGAGTTCAGCAACGACCTGCGCTACCTGCTGCAATACCCCTACGGCTGCCTGGAGCAAACCGTGTCGGCGGCTTTTCCGCAGCTTTATTACGGCGATTTGGCGGCCACTTTGCAGCAGCAATCCGGCAAGGCAGGCAAGGCCGTCCGCTACAATCCGAATTATCATGTGCAGGAAGCTATTCGCAAAGTAGAAGCCCAGCAGCTATACAACGGCAGCCTAAGCTACTGGCCCGGTGGCACCTACGACAACTGGTGGGCCACGGCCTACGCCACCCACTTCCTCATTGAAGCCCAACGCGCCGGGTTTACCATCAACCAGTCGGTGCTCGACAAAACACTGAAATACCTGCTCTTCCGCCTTAAAAAGCGCGAAACCGAACCCTACAACTACCTCGACGCCACCAACGGCATCCACACCCGCGTCATCGCCAAAAAGGAAATTGCCTACTCGCTCTACGTGCTGGCCCTGGCCGGGCGGCAGGACGCCACGGCCCTCAACTACTACCGCGCCAACCGCCCGCAACTGGCCGAAGACTCCAAATTTCTGCTCGCCTGCACCCACGCCGTGCTCGGCAACCAGCGCACGTTCCGGCAATTGCTGCCGACTAAGTTTGGCGGCGAAGTGGCCGCCGCCCGCGACCTCGACGGCTCCTTCTACTCCCCCATCCGCGACGAAGCCCTGGTGCTCAACGCCTTGCTCGAAGCCGACCCCACCAACCCGCAGGTGCCCGCCCTGGCCCGGCAGCTCAGCCGCCAGGTCAAAAACGCCGCCTGGCTCAACACCCAGGAACGCGCCTTTGCGCTGCTAGCGCTAGGCAAAGTGGCCCGCCGCAACGCCAACAGCACCGTCACGGCCGAGGTGCGGGCCGCTGGGGCCAGCCTTGCCCGCTTCACTGGCCCCGACCTCACGGTGCCCAACGTGGCCAACCGCCCGCTCGCCCTGGCCACCGCCGGGCAGGGCACGCTCTACTATTTCTGGAGCATCGAAGGCATTTCGGCCAGCGGCCAAGTGCGCGAGGAAGACGCCTACCTACGCGTCCGCCGCCAATTCCTTACCCGCGGCGGCCGCCCGCTGGGCAGCCCCACCTTCCGGCAAAACGACCTGGTGGTGGTCAAAATCACCATCCAGTCGGCCGACGCCGCGGGCGATGTTAAGAACGTCGCCATCACCGACCTACTCCCCGCCGGCCTCGAAATCGACAACCCCCGCCTCGGTGCCCAGCGCGATTTGGCTTGGATAACCGACGCCGCCACCCCCGATTACTTCGACGTGCGCGACGACCGCATCAACTATTTCACCGCCGCTACCGGCACGCCCAAATCATTTTATTACCTAGCCCGCGCCG
>JANXUO010000218.1 GCA_025356245.1 Hymenobacter sp. | reverse complement strand
CGCCCACGCCGGGCGGCGACAGCCTGCTGGGCAAGTACTGGGTGGGCACCACCAACTTCAACCTGCGCAAGCCCAACTACGTCGTCATCCACCACACGGCGCAGGACTCGGCGGGCCAGACGCTGAAGCCTTTCACCCGGCCCAAAACCCAGGTGAGTGCCCACTACCTGATTGGGCGCGACGGGCGCGTGTACCACCTGCTGAACGACTACCTGCGCGCCTGGCACGGCGGCGTGGCCCGCTGGGGCAACAACACCGACCTGAACTCCTGCTCCATCGGCATCGAGCTGGATAACAACGGCACCGAGCCTTTCGCGGAACCGCAGATTACCAGCCTCCTGCATATTCTGGCAGGGCTGAAAAAAGACTACGGGATTCCGGCCGCCAACTTCATCGGCCACGCCGACATTGCGCCGAGCCGCAAAAACGACCCCAGCGCCCGCTTTCCCTGGAAGCGCCTGGCCGACAGCGGCTTCGGCCTGTGGTACGATGCCGGGCCACTGCCCAGCCCGTTCGGGCCCGACAGCGCCGCCGCGCTGGCCGGCCGCTTGCTGGCCCCACCCTTACCCGAAATGGCTGAACCCGCTGCCGCGCTCGTCGATACCAGCCGGGTGGATGCGCAGCTGGCGCGACTGAATGGGCCGATTACGGCCTTCAGTCCGCGGGAGGCGCTGCGCATTATTGGGTACGATACGCGAGATTTGCCGGCGGCCATTCGGGCGTTCAAGTTGCATTTCATTCCGCAGAATGTGAGTGGGCCGCTAACGGAGGAGGACCTTAAGATTCTCTATAATCTGTATAAAAAATACCTGTAACCGGCCGCCGGCCGCTAACTTTAGCTTTTATGGGTGAAGACGGACCGTTTTGGAGGCGGCCGGACTTACTCGTTTGATTCTTATGCCAGTAATATCCCAACGTGGGCAGGATATGCCCGTTTCGCCGTTTCGCAAGCTTCTGCCCTACGCCGAAGCCGCCCGCCGCCAGGGCAAAATCGTGTACCCGCTCAACATCGGCCAGCCCGATGTGCTGACACCGCCCGCCCTGATGGAGGCCGTGCGCAACGCCGACGTGGCGGTGCTCGGCTACGCGCCCGGCGCGGGCACTGAAAGCTACCGCCGCAAGCTCGAAGCCTACTACCAGCGGGCCGGCATCCCGGCGCGGTTCGATGACATTATGGTGACCACGGCCGGCAGCGAGGCTATCCTGTTCGCCATGCTCAGCTGCCTGAACCCCGGCGATGAGGTGATTGTGGCCGAGCCGTTCTATGGCACTTACACGGCGTTCGCCATTGCGGCCGGCGTGCACATCGTGACCGTAACGGCGCACATTGAAGACGGCTTCGCGCTGCCGCCGCTGGCCGATTTTGAGGCCGTAATTACGCCCCGCACCCGGGCCATCCTCATCTGCAACCCCAGCAACCCGACGGGCTACGTGTACCGCCGCGACGAGTTGGAGGCGCTGCTGGGCCTGTGCAAGCAGCACGATTTGTACCTGCTATCGGATGAAGCTTACCGCGAGTACTGCTATGACGGCGGGCAGGCCACCAGCGCCCTGAGCCTGGCAGGCGGCGAGCAGCACGTGGTGTTGCTCGACACCATCTCGAAGCGCTACAGTGCCTGCGGAGCCCGCGTGGGCGCACTCGTGACCCGCAACCCCGACGTGTGGCAGGCCGCCTTCCACTTCGGGCAGATGCGCATTTGCCCGCCGGTGCTGGAGATGATTGCCGCCGAAGCCGCCACCGACCTGCCCAGCACCTATTTCGACGAAACCCGCGCCGAGTACCAGGCCCGCCGCGACCTCACCGTGGCCCGCCTGCGCGCCATGCCGGGCGTGACCTGCCCCGTACCGGGCGGTGCCTTCTACGTGGTGGCCCGCCTGCCCGTGGACGATGCCGAAGCCTTCGGCCAGTGGCTGCTCGAAGACTTCACGCTCGACAACCAGACCCTGATGCTCTCGCCCGCCAACGGCTTCTATCACACCCCCGGCCTGGGCCGGCAGGAAGTCCGCCTGGCCTACGTCATCAACCAAATCGACCTCGCCGCTGCCCTCGATTGCCTGGCCGAAGCTCTGCGCGTGTACCCCAGCCGCGTAAGGGCAGGCCTTACCCCCGTCCATGCTGCTGAACAACTGATGTTAAACGAAGTCCATTCCTGATGAATACTGATTACAACGCTCCAACGCCAACGCCGCCCGCTGACGGGCGGGGGCAAGCGCCGCCCCTACCCACTACCCACGACTATTCGGCCCCGTTGCGCGTGTGGCACTGGGGCAGCGCGCTGCTAATCAGCGGCTCGCTGCTGACTATATTATTTCTGAAGGTAATTGTATCGCCCCGCGACCTCGTTCCCGAGTGGAAGCAGGCGCTGGCCAAGGGCGGCGTGGCGATGACCGTGCAGCAGGGCCGGGCGCTGGCCCACGCCGTGGGCGAGCGCATCTGGGACTGGCACATTGCCATCGGCCTCGCGCTGGCGGGCTTCTGGCTGCTGCGGGTGCTGCTGGAGCTGCGCGGCCCGGCCGAAACGCGGTTTTCGGCGCGGCTGTTGGCCGTGGCCCACAAGTACCGCCTAGCCCCGCCCGCCGAGCGGGCCGAGGCCGGCGGGGCCTTGTTCGCTAAAGCCACCTACGCCCTGTTTTACGCCTTTTTGACGGTGATGGTATTCACCGGCCTGGCCCTAACCTGGGCCGACGACGTGCCCTTGCTGGGCCGCATCGAAGACTCGGTGAAGGAAGTACACGAGGTGACGATGTACCTCATCATCGGCTTTTTCGTGCTGCACGTAGCGGGCGTGGTGCGGGCCGAACTGACGAAAGACCACGGCCTTATTTCGCGCATGATAGGCGGCAAGTAACCGTAACGCGGGTTTTCAACCGATGGTGCAGTGGTCGGGCGAATGCCGCGAAGCGGTTCGTCCGGCCACTGGCGTTGAACTCGCGCTGGGAAGTAGTCGGGCGAATACTCCAGCAGGGTTCGTCCGGCCATTGGTCGCTGAATACACGCGCTGGGGCAGCATACGGCAGTGGCCGGACGAACCGCTTCGCGGGATTCGCCCGACCACTGACCACTGACCACCAAAAAGCCCGCCCCTTCCAAAGTGGAGGAGGCGGGCTTTTCTTGTCAAGAAGACGGAGCAGTGAACCGCTGAAGATTAAGCGGCGGCTTCTTCGGTGGTGGCGTCGTCACCGGTTACGGCGTGCTTTACGGCTGCCACGGCGTCGCTGGCCGCTTCTTTCACTTTCTCGACGACGCTGGAGTGAGCTACGGCGTCCACCGCATCGGCGGCGGCGTGCTTCACCTGGTCGATTACAGCCGCAACTTTCGTCGTGGTGCTGAAGCGCGACTTCAGCTCTTCCAAGTCCACGTTTTTGAGGACGGGGGTGCGGAGCATATTCTTGATGACGCGCTGCTTGTTGTTGGCGCGGGCGATGTTTTTGCGGTGCTTGCGCTTGAGGCGGGTAACGGACATGGGGCCGGGGGCAGTTAGATGTCGAAGTCTGGGGAAATGAGGGGGCAAAAATAAGAAATTCTGTTGGTAAAAGCAAGTCGGAACGCAAATTAGACGACTGGCTTAGTCGTCAAACTGCGACGAGGCGGGTTACTTTTACGGCCCGAAACCGCCTGTTTGGGCTGCTTGCGCCCCGTTTTTTACTTTCCATGTCCGATTCTAATTCCACCGCCCTGCCCGTCATCGACCTGCGCTCCGACACCGTGACGCGCCCCACGCCGGCCATGCTGGCCGCCATGCTGGCCGCGCCCGTCGGCGACGATGTGTATGGCGAAGACCCCACCGTGGCCCGCCTGGAGGCCGAGGCGGCGGCCCGCTTCGGGCTAGCGGCCGGGCTATTTTGCCCCTCGGGCACCATGGCCAACCAGATTGCCATCAAGGCCCACACCGAGCCGCTGAGCGAGGTGATTTGCGAGCAAACGGCCCACGTGTACCTCTGGGAAGTGGGCGGCATTGCGTTTCATTCGGGGGCCAGCGTGGCGCTGCTGCCCGGCGAGCGCGGGCGCCTTACGGCGGCGCAAGTGGAGGCGGCCATCCGACCCGAAAACATTCACTACCCCACCACCCGCCTCGTTTGCCTCGAAAACACCCACAACCGGGGCGGCGGCACCTGCTACGCTTGGCCTGAGTTGGAGGCCATCGGGGCCGTGGCCCGCCGCCACGGCCTGGCCCTGCACCTCGACGGCGCCCGCATTTTCAACGCATTGGTAGCTACTGGGCAGCCGGCCGCTGCCTACGGCACGGTGTTCGACTCCGTCTCGGTGTGCTTGTCGAAGGGACTGGGGGCGCCGGTGGGGTCGGTGCTGCTGGGGTCGGCGGCGTTTATTGCCAAGTGCCGCCGCCTGCGCAAGGCGTTTGGCGGCGGGATGCGGCAGGCGGGCTACCTGGCCGCCACTGGCCTCTACGCCCTGGCCCACAACGTGGAACGCCTCGCCGACGACCACCGCCGTGCCGCTGTGCTGGCCACCGCCCTGGCCCAACAGCCCTATGTGGCCGAGGTATTGGCCCCGGAAACCAACCTCGTCATCTTCCGGCTGGCCGACGATGTGCTACCGGCCGAATTCCTGGCCCGGCTGGAAACCCAGGGCATCCGGGCCAGCAGCTTCGGGCCGCAGTGGGTGCGCTTCGTAACCCACCTCGACGTGGACGACGCGGGCGTGGCGCGGGTGGTGCAGGCGTTGGAGCTGTTTGGGCGCGGCACTGCGTGAAAGCGTATTTGACGGTTTTATCAATTACCAATTCATCGACCACAAAAAAACTGCCCCACCGAAGCGAACTCCGGTGGGGCAGTTTTTTGTGAATGCGGCCGAACGCAGCCGGAAAATGGCTACCTCGTCAGCACCAGGCGGAGCGTGGGCTGCTGGCTGTCGGCGCGAAGGCGCACCAGGTAGATGCCGGGAGCCAGGGTGCCGACGGGCAGCTCGCGGGTGTGGGCACCGCTGGTTTCCTTGGCGACGGGCAGGGCCAGCACGGTTTGGCCGAGCAGGTTTTGCACCTCCACTTGCACGGGGCCGCCGGTGGGCAGCGTGTAGTGCAGGGTGGCCGTGGCCGAAGCCGGGTTAGGTGCTACGCTCAGGCCGAAAGCATCGGCCAGGGTGCGGGCGGGACGGGTGGTGAGGACGCGACGTGTGAGGCGACGGTCGGTATAGACGGCGTAACCGCCGGGGGCAAGGGGCAGCAGGTCGTTCACGTCGGCCACGCTGATGCTGTCGCCAGTGAGGTAGTTATACCAGCGGCCGGTGTGCTGAAACGCGGGGTCAACGTCGGCGGGCAGCACGGCAAAGTTGCCCACCACGGTCACATTGAGAGCGGACGAGTTGGCGTGAATGCTTTTAAGCTGGCCCCCGAGGCTGGCGCTGAACGTGCCGGTGCTGAAGACGGGGTTCTTATGGAGCGCCGCAAGGTTGGCAAACACGCCGTAAAGCTGCCGGCGCGCCACCGAGTCGGTGGAGTAGCTCCAGCGGATGGGCTTGGACCCGGTGCGGCCGTTGACGTTAATACCTACGTCGTAGCCCACCTCCCCGAACTCCCAAATCATCTTCGGGCCGGGGATGGGGAAGAAAAACGCCGCGTTCAGCTCCACCCGCTTGAGGGCCGTGTGGAGGTTGCGGATGTTGTAGCCCGCCCCGTTGCTGGCCCCGCTGAGCAAGGCCGTCACCATGGTGCGCTCCTCGTCGTGGCTTTCCATGTACGTCACCAGGCCCGGCTCCTGCCAGCCCCGGCTGGCGAAATAGCCGCCGCCCAAGTTGCTGCTGGCCCCGCGGGCGGCGTCGGCGTAGGAGTAGCTCAGGTTGCCCCACAGCATCATACCCGCGCTCGAGAGCACGCGTTCCTCCGAGTTGTCGGCGAAGTGTTCGAGGATGACGTAGGTGCCGGGGCGGGTGGCCTGCATGTGGTTGTTGTAGTCGTTCCAGATGTTGATGCGCGACTGGTCGTACTGGCCCCACAGGCCCACGTTGCCCCCCGAGTTGCGCTGCGTGAAGCCCTTGCTCAGGTCAAAGCGGTAGCCGTCGACGCGGTACTCGTTCACCCAGAAATCCATCACGTTTTTCGTGAAGCGCTTGGTGAACAGGCTCTCGTGGTTGAAGTCGTTGCAGACGTTGAAGGGGTGGGTGGCTGCTTGGTTGAACCACGGGTTGTCGGCCGTAGGGTTGCCGCCGCTCTGGTAGAGCTGCACCATCGGGCTTTGGCCGCAGGAGTGGTTGAGCACCATGTCAATCACCACGGCCATGCCCCGGCGGTGGGCTTCGTCGACGAGGCTTTTGAGGGCATTTTTGGTGCCGTAGTATTTGTCGGGGGCAAAATAAAAGCTGGGGTTGTAGCCCCAGGAGTCGTTGCCCTCGAACTCGTTCACGGGCATCAGCTCCACGCAGTTCACGCCCAGGCGCTGGAGGTAGGCCAGCGTGTCACGCACGGTCTGAAAATCGTGGCGGGCCACAAAATCGCGGATGTGCAGCTCGTAGATGATGAGGTCGGTTTTGGCCGGCCGCACGAAGTTGTTGGTTTGCCAGGGATAGGCCGGCTGGTTGGTTTGCAGCACCGACATGATGCCCGCCCCGTTCTGACCCGCAGGGTAAGCCCGCAGGTTAGGGTAGGTGATGGCCGAAATAAACCGGTCGTTGTTGGGGTCTAGCACTTTTTCGCAGTAGGGGTCGGCCACGCGCAGGTTGCCGTCCACGAGGTACTGGTAGGCGTACTCCTGGCCGGCGGTGAGGCCGTTGAGTTGCACCCACCAGATGGTGCCGTCGGCGGTGCGGTTCATCAGCCCGGCCGGGGTGCTCTGGAAGCCGTTGAACTCGCCAATGGCGTACACGAACGACTTGTTGGGGGCCGTGAGGGCCAGGATGACCGACGTACCGCCGGGCAAATAGGTAATGCCCTCGCGGGCCCCGGCCGGCAGTGGGACCGTGGTGACGGTGGGCGCCACCACAAAAATAGCCGAATCGGAGGCCGCCGTGGCCCCGCTGCCGGCTGTGAAGCGCACTACGTTGCGGCCCGACCGCGTGGGCGTGACGCTGCCGCTAAAGCTGGTGACGTTGGCGCCCGACGTAGCCACCACGGTGCCGTTGAGGGAGATGGTCAGGGTATTAGCCAGGGCGCTGATGCCGCTGATGGGAATGGCCACGTTGGCCGGCACCACCCGCGAGGTGCCGCTGCCGGGGTTGGTGAGGCGCACCGACTGCCCGCCCTGGTACACGTCCACAAAAATGTCGCCGCCGTCGGCCCCCCGGCCCACAGTGTTGCCGGCGGCATCCTTAAAAATCATGCCCAGGCGCAGGATGGTTTCGGTGCCCAGCGCTGGGTAGTAGGTATTGGGCGTGTAGGTGATGGTATAGAGATTGGGGTTGCTGCCGCTGCGCGTCATGAGCGCCGCCGGGTCGGCCTGGCCGAAGTTGGGGCTTTTGACGTGCCGCCAGGTGGTATTGTTGGGGCTGAGGTTGGTGACAACGCCCGTCCAGATGTACACCGGCCCGGCGAAGTTGTTGAGCCCCCGATTGCCCTGGCTGGCATCGAAGGTGATGGTGACGGGCGCCGCGGCCGTAAAAAAAACCGGCTGTGTGCTCACTACCTGGGCACGGACGGCAGGCAACAGCCCCAGGCCCAGCAGGGCCACCCACAAAAGTCGAAGTGCTTTCATTTTAAAAAACGGGGGAAAGAAAAAAAGGGGTTGATGAGCGAAGAAAAAAAGGCCCGCTGGGCCCAAGCCGCAAGTTACGGCGATAACTACTGCACTTGGGGTTTGTGCGGCAGGCCAGGCCGGAGCTTCCGGCATCCTTCACACGGGGCCAGGTAAATTTGCGGGGCCGGTTGCGTCCACCGGCGCCCCGCATCCTTCGCCCGCGCCCTTATGTTGTTGACACTCCGTCGCTGGTTTTTGGTTCCGCCCGGTGGGCCGTGGCGTTGGCTTGCGCTGGCAGGGCTGGGGTTGCTGGCCCCGGCTGCTCGGGGCCAGGCGCAAGGGCCGGTGGCCAGCAGCTCGCCGCTCGCTGCCGCCGCCGGGGTGGTGCCCCCCGATTCGGCCCAGCGCCCGGCCCGCCGCTTGCCGTGGCTGGTAGCAGGCACGACGGCCAGCTATGGCATCATCTACACCGGCCTCACTACGGCGTGGTACTCCGGCGAGCGGGTGCCGCTGCATTGGTTCAACGATTTGCCCGAGTGGCAGCAGCTGGATAAGTGCGGGCACGCCTGGGGGGCGTTTCAGGAAAGCCGGGGCGCGGTGGATATGCTGCGCTGGGCGGGCCTTTCGGAAAAAAAAGCCATTTGGTACGGCTCGTTTGTGGGCTTCGTGGTGCAGAGCCCCATCGAAATTCTCGACGGCTTCGACCCCGCCTACGGGGCCTCGGCCACCGATTTGGCGGCCAATTTCCTGGGCGCGGCCGGGGTGCTGAGCCAGCAGCTGGCCTGGCATGACATCCGCCTCATGCCCAAAATCTCGTTTCGTCTCACGCCCTTCGCCGCCCAGCGGCCCAACGTGCTGGGTAGCAACCTGCCCGAACGCCTCCTCAAAGACTACAACGGCCAAACCTACTGGCTGTGCGCCGATGTGCAGGCCTTTAGCGCCCGCCCGCTGCCCTGGCCCCGCTGGCTGCAACCCGCCCTCGGCTACGGCGGCAGCGACATGGTGTACAACGACGATGGCACCAACGCCGCCGCCGGCCTGCGCCCCTACCGCCAGTTCTACCTCTCGCTCGACGTGGACTTACGCCGCATTCCCACCCGCTCGCCGGTGCTCAAAAAGGTGTTTTACACGTTGAGTATTTTTCACTTCCCGGCCCCGGCCCTGGAAATAAACGGCCGGCAGGGGCTGGTGGGCCACTGGCTGTTTTTTTAAGGTTTTTTGGTGTTGGGTTCTGCTGCTCCGCGGAGCAACAGGTACTAACTGCATGTTACGCGGTTGGCGCGGGGCGGGCGGCGGGCGTTTTTTGATTGCCTGGCTTGGTTTAGCGGTCGGGAAGCAATTGCCGAAATAGTGTTTTAGCAAGAACAAGCCCGAAAAAGCAGCCCCACGGCTTTCTGGGGCACCTTCGCAAGCCCGCAACCCGGTGTTAGCGGCCAAAAACACCCGGCACGCAGGACAAAACCCCGCGTAACCGGTAAAAAACCCAGGGTACGAGGCCAAAAACACGGCGTACGCGAGCAAAAACATCCGGTACGCAGCCGAAAACATCCGGTACGCGAGCAAAAACATTGCGTACGCGGGCATTTCCCTCCGGTAAGCAGGACAAAACCCGGCGTACGCGGGCAGCTACCGCCGGTACGGGGCCGGGAATTTGCGGTGGCGGACCGGGCGCGCGGAGCCGGGCTTGCCCCTGTGGTCGCGCAGCCGGAGCTGTTGGGCTGCTGGTGTCCGGTGTTCGGCGTTGAACGCAGTCCCGTCTCAACGCCGAAAACCCGACGCCGAAACCCAACACCGAAAACCAGAAACCGAACCGACCTACCTTTGCCCCCCCCTCAAAAAAAACTCCGCGGGCGCAAAACCGCGCACGTTTTTCAAGAAAATTAATCTGCGATTTATGAATGTAGGCGATAGAGTACGGCTGCTCACGGGCACCGAGGAAGGCATTATCACCCGCTTGCTCGACAGCGAGTTGGTGGAGGTAGCCATCGACAACGATTTTACCATTCCGGTGCTGCGGCGCGAGGTGGTGGTGGTGGCCGCCGAGGAAGACAAGAATTTCGACCGCACGGCCCCTACACTGGGCCCCGGCCAGCAGCCGGGCAAGGCGGCCAATGCCAGCAAAAAAGGCGGGGCTCCCAAGGCCGCTGCCCCCAAGGCAGCAGCCCCGGCAGCCCCCACCACGGCCCGCCCCAGCCTGGCCGATGCCCTGCACGCAGCGGCGTCGAGCGGCCCCGGCGCGGCGCGGCCCGGCGCGGTGGGCCGCAGCGCGGGCGCTGGCCC
>JANXUO010000181.1 GCA_025356245.1 Hymenobacter sp. | reverse complement strand
GTGGTGCAGGAGGATGCGTTCTGGCACCTCACCGCCCAGCTGCAAGCCGTGGGCGCCGAGGGCATCTTGGTGTTGCCGATTGAGAAGATTATCGCGTAAGCTGTGGCAACCTGGCGCGAGTTTAGGCGCAGCCGTAACTCGTGCCTACTTTGACCGGGAGGCTGCGCCTCCTGTGCCGCGCCAGCGGCAAGCTCGCGTGAGGTTGTCGCCTCGGCGCGCCACCAAAAAAACATCCGATTGTCACCAAAATAACCCGACATTCCGGGCTTTTCAGGCGAAGGGCCGACTTATTTCGGCGGCGCTTGGCCCAAATAACCCGGCCCGCCGCCCAAATAAGCTGAAACGCCGCCCAAATAAGCTGAAACGCCGGCCTTTTTGAACCACGCGCCGGGGTCAGACTCCGAAATGTCAGGGTCCGACCCCGGCGCATCGCCTCTAACCATCCATGCAAGTCTATCTAAATCCGGCTGTTGCCACCTGGCCCGCGCTGCTCACCCGCCCGGCGGCCGAGGAGTCGGCGGCCGTCGACGCCACCGTGGCCGAAGTATTTGCCGAAGTGGCCGCCGGGGGCGACGCGGCGTTGCGCCAGCTCACCCAGCGTTTTGGCGGCCCCCTGCTCACCGAGCTGCAAGTGAGTGCCGCCGAGTTTGCCGCCGCCGCCGCCCAGGTACCAGCGCCGTTGCAGGCGGCCATCCGCCAGGCCCGCGCCAACATCGAAGCGTTTCACGCGGCCCAGCGAATCGCCGAACCCGTGGTCGAAACCATGCCGGGGGTGCGCTGCTGGCGGGCGGCCGTACCGGTGCCGCGCGTGGGGCTCTACGTGCCGGGCGGCTCCGCGGCCCTCTTCAGCACGCTGCTGATGCTGGGCGTGCCGGCGCGGCTGGCGGGCTGCCCCACCATTGCCGTGTGCACCCCGGCCGGGCCGGATGGGGCCGTGAGCCCGGTCGTGTTGTTCACGGCCCAGCTGCTCGGGATTGACGCCGTTTATAAGGTAGGCGGGGCGCAGGCCGTGGCGGCCCTGGCGTTGGGCACGGCCACGGTGCCCGCCGTTGACAAGATTTTTGGTCCTGGCAACCGCTACGTCACGGCGGCCAAGCAGCGGGCCGTGGCCCGGCACGCGGTGGCCATTGATATGCCCGCCGGCCCCTCCGAAGTGTTGGTGCTTGCCGACGCGACGGCCAACCCCGCCTTCGTGGCGGCCGATTTGCTTGCCCAGGCCGAGCACGGCCCCGATTCGCAGGTGATGCTGCTGACGGATTCCGAACCCCTGCTCACCGCCGTGCAGCAGGCTCTGGAAGAGCAGCTTGCCTCGTTGCCCCGCCGCGAAATTGCCGCCGCCGCCCTGGCCCACAGCCGCGCCATCCTGCTGCCCGGCCCCGCCGAAATGCTGGCCTTTGCCAACGCCTATGCGCCGGAGCACCTGATTCTGGCCGTGGCCCACCCCGCCGCGCTGGCCGCCGGGGTGGTAAACGCGGGGTCGGTTTTTATGGGCCACCTCACCCCCGAATCGGTGGGCGATTACGCCTCGGGCACCAACCACACGCTGCCCACGGCGGGCTACGCACGGCAGTACGCCGGGGTTTCGCTCGACTCATTCGTGAAAAAAATCACGTTTCAAGAACTGACCGCCCCCGGTTTGCAAGCACTGGGGCCAACGGTCGAAATTATGGCCGAAGCCGAAGGGCTGGCGGCCCACGCCCGCGCCGTGCGCCTGCGGCTGGCGGCCCTGGCGGCGGCAGACAATGCAAATGCAGCGCAGCGCAGCGTAGCGGCCGCCGACAGCGGCGGTGCGGCCGCTACCCCAACAGCCCCCTGGCCCCTGAGCGCCCTGGTGCGCCCGCACCTGCAAACACTAAAGCCGTATTCATCGGCCCGCGATGAGTTTGAGGGCCTGGCCCCGGTCATGCTCGATGCCAACGAGAACAGCCTCGGCTCCGTCGGCGGTACCGACTATGCCCGCTACCCCGACCCGCACCAGCGGGCCGTAAAAGTGGCCTTGGCGGCTCTCAAAGGCGTCGCGCCTGCGCAAATTTTCATCGGCAACGGCTCCGACGAGGCCATTGATTTGCTGGTGCGCCTCGTGTGCCGCCCCGGCCGCGACAGCCTGGTGGTCTGCCCGCCCACCTACGGGATGTACGAGGTGTCGGCCGCCCTGCACGAGGTGGGGGTGGAGCAGCTCCCGCTGACGGCCGATTTTCAGCTGCCGCCCGATGCCGCCGCTCGCCTCGCGGCGTCGGAAGCCCGCCTATTGTTTCTGTGTTCGCCCAACAACCCCACCGGCAACTCGTTGCAAGTTGAGAGCGTGAAGCTTGCGCTGGAGAATTTCCGGGGCCTGGTCGTGATTGACGAGGCTTACGCCGACTTTGCCCAGGGGCCCGGCTGGCTGGCAAAGCTAGCCGAGTACCCCAACCTGGTGGTGCTGCAAACCTTTTCCAAAGCCTGGGGCCTGGCCGGCCTGCGCCTGGGGGTGGCCTACGCCGCCGCCCCGTTGATAGACTACCTCAACAAGATTAAGCCGCCCTACAACCTCTCGCAGCCCACCCAGGCGGCTGCCATACAGGCCCTGGCGGCGGCGGCGGCGCTGCCCGCACTGCGCGATGCGCTGTGTGCCGGCCGCAATGTGCTGGCCGCCGCGTTGGCCCCCTTGCCTCTGGTGGATAAGGTGTTTCCCTCGGATGCCAACTTTCTGCTCGTTCGCTTTCGCCCCGATGCCACCGCCGTGTACAACTATTTACGGACGCAGGGCATTGTGGTGCGTAACCGCAGCACCCAAGCGGGGTGTGCCGGCTGCTTGCGCCTGACCGTCGGTACGCCTACCGAGAACGCGCTGCTGCTGGTTGCCTTGCGGGACTACTCCGGCTAGTTGCCTTCTCTCTTCATTCTCGCGTCCCAATCAGCGAAATCTTCTAAAATCAGCCTAAAATCAGTGATTAAGGTACTTTTCATCGACCGCGACGGCACCATCCTCGTCGAGCCCCAGCCGAGCCAGCAAATCGACAGCCTCGAAAAATTTGCCTTTCTGCCCGGCGCGGTGAGCGCCCTGGCGCGGCTGGCCGCCGAAACCGATTACGAGTTGGTGCTCGTCAGCAACCAGGACGGCCTGGGCACGGCCAGCTTCCCCGAAGAAACCTTCTGGCCGCCGCACCGGCTCATGCAGCAAATTCTTGCAGGGGAGGGGGTGCAATTCGCGGCGGAATTGATTGACCGCAGCTTTCCGCACGAGCAGCTGCCCACCCGCAAGCCCGGCCTGGGCCTGCTGGCCCACTACCTCGACCCCGCCAACGGCTACGACCTGGCCAACTCCTACGTGCTGGGCGACCGCCTGACGGACGTGCAGCTGGCCGAAAACCTGGGCTGCCGGGCTATCCTGCTGGCCAAAACCCCCGAACCCCGCGCTGCCCTCACCACGATGAGCTGGCCGGCCATCTACCAGTTTCTGCGCTACCCGGCCCGCACCGCCGTGGTGCAACGCAACACCAACGAAACCCAAATTGAAATCTGCCTCAACCTCGACGGCACCGGGCAGTGCGCCATTCACACCGGCCTGGGTTTTTTCGACCATATGCTTGAGCAGCTAGGCAAACACAGCGGTGTTGATTTACACATAAGTGTAAAAGGCGACCTGCACATCGACGAGCACCACACCGTGGAGGATACGGCCCTGGCGCTGGGTACCGCCTTTGCTGAAGCCCTTGGCGACAAGCGGGGCCTCACCCGCTACGGCTTCCTGCTGCCCATGGACGAAGCCCTGGCCCAGGCGGCGCTCGACTTCTCGGGCCGCCCCTGGCTGGTGTGGGAGGCCGACTTCCGGCGCGAAAAAATCGGCGACGTGCCCACCGAGCTGTTTTTTCACTTCTTCAAGTCCTTCACCGACAATGCCCGTTGCAACCTCAACATCAAGTGCACGGCCGACAACGAACACCACAAAATCGAATCCATCTTCAAGGCGGTGGCCAAAGCCATGCGCGCCGCCCTGCGTCGCGACGAGTCCCTGGCCATTCCCAGTACCAAGGGTATCCTTTAATTCGTGACGCGGATTTAGAGTCCGCAGATGCTGTGGACTAACTGCCCTCAACGCTAAAAACCACTCATTCCAATAATAAACAAATGTGTAAACACGTTCTATGGAAGTAGTCGTTGTTGATTACAAAGGCGGCAACGTGCAGTCCGTTCTCTTTGCCCTCGAACGGCTTGGCGTCGCCGCCACCCTCACCGCCGACCCCGCCCTGCTGCGCCGCGCCGACCGCGTCCTTTTTCCCGGCGAGGGCGAAGCATCTTCGGCCATGCAGGCCCTGCGC
The DNA here is from genome assembly GCA_025356245.1 of Hymenobacter sp. Classification (GTDB taxonomy): domain Bacteria; phylum Bacteroidota; class Bacteroidia; order Cytophagales; family Hymenobacteraceae; genus Hymenobacter. The sequence continues at coordinate 5,506 of JANXUO010000181.1, read as the reverse complement.
GCGTCGGGCCTGGTGGAGGTGTTGCCCACCCTGGCCCAACCGTTTCTGGGGATTTGCCTGGGCATGCAGCTGCTGGGCCAGCGCAGCGCCGAGGGCGGGGCCGGCGGCACTCCGCTCTTGGGCCTGCTGCCGTTTGCTGTCGAGCAGTTTGTGCCCACCCCCGGCTTCAAAGTTCCCCACATGGGCTGGAATACGTTGCACAACCCGCAGGGCCCACTGTTTGAGGGGTTGAGCGCCGAGGCCCACGTTTATTTTGTGCACAGCTACGCCGCGCCCGTGGGTGCCTACACCATCGCCGAAGCCCGGCACCCCACTGCTTTCAGTGCCGCCGTGCAGCACGGCAATTTTTACGGGGTACAGTTTCACGTTGAGAAAAGCGGCCCCGCTGGCACGCGTATTTTGCAAAACTTCCTAAACCTTAAGTGCTAACGGGCACAAGCAGTTCCGGGCTTCCGCTAAACGTATGGACATCATTCCCGCCATCGACCTCATCAATGGGCAGTGCGTGCGCTTGAGCGCCGGCGACTTTGCCCGCCAAACCACCTACGCCGCCGACCCGCTGGCCATGGCCCAGCGCTTCGAGCAAGCCGGCATTCGCCGCCTGCACGTGGTCGATTTGGACGGCGCCCGCGCCGGGCACCCCGTCAACCTGGCGGTGCTCGAGCGCCTTGCCCGCCACACGAATCTGGCCATTGACGCCGGGGGGGGCATTCAGTCCGACGAAAGTCTGACACAAGTGTTGTCAGCTGGTGCGCAGCACATTACGGCTGGCAGCATTGCGGTGCGCGCGCCCGATACCGTGCGCGGGTGGCTGAAAAAGTACGGCGCGGAGGTCATATTTGTTGGGGCAGATTTCCAGGATGGCTGCATCCTCACCGGGGCCTGGGCCGAGGCCAGCGGCCGCACCGTCGAGGAGTTCGTGGCTGCCTACACATTCCTCGGGGCCACTACGTTCATTGCCACCGATGTAAGCAAGGACGGCCTGCTGCAAGGCCCCAGCTTTGCGGCCTACCGGCAACTACGGGCCGCGGTGCCCGCCGCCCGCCTCATTGCCAGCGGCGGCGTCACGACCATCGCCGACCTGGAAGCGCTGGCGGCCAGCGACGTGGCCGGCGCCATCATCGGCAAAGCCTTGTACGAGGGCACCATTGACCTGGCCGATTTGCGGCAATTTTTGACCTGAGTAGCTTTCCTGGTTTTCCTGTTTTATGCTTAAAAAACGCTTAATTCCCTGTCTCGACATCCGCGACGGCCGTACGGTTAAAGGCATTCAGTTTGCGGGCCTGCGCGACGCCGGCGACCCCGTGGAGCTGGCCGCCCGCTACGCCCGCGAGGGGGCCGACGAGTTGGTGTTGCTTGACATCACGGCCACGGCCCAGCGCCGCGAGCCGTTTGCACATTTGGTGCGCAACGTGGCGCGGGTGCTCGACATCCCGTTCACGGTGGGGGGGGGCATTGCCACCGTCGAGGCCGTCGAAACGTTGCTCATGAGCGGGGCCGACAAGGTGAGCCTCAACTCGTCGGCCCTGGCCCGCCCGGCCCTCATCACCGAACTGGCCCGGCGCTTTGGCTCGCAGTGCATTGTGGTGGCCGTGGATGCCCGGCACGAGGATAACCCATTGTCTGACACCGGTCCTGATACCAACTGGCAGGTGTACAGCCAGGCTGGTCGCACCGCCACCGGCCGCGCCGCCGTGGCCTGGTGCCGCGAAGCCGCCGACCGGGGCGCGGGCGAGCTGCTGCTCACGTCGATGACCCACGACGGCACCAAAGCCGGCTTTGCCCTCGCCCTAACGGCGGCCGTGGCGGCGGCCGTCACCGTCCCCGTCATCGCCTCGGGCGGGGCCGGAAAGGCCGAAGATTTTCGGGCCGTATTTGCCGAAGCCGGGGCCGATGCCGCGCTGGCCGCCAGCGTGTTTCACTTCAACGAAACGGCCATTCCCGCCCTCAAACAGTACCTGTCCGCCGCCGGGATTGCCGTGCGCCCGTAACTGGCAGTTGCGTTGAAGCCGTTGCACAACTCTTTTCCTTGATTTTCTGATGCCTGACTTTTCAATCATTGCCGCGCCCGGCGCCGCTTTGCCCTTCCTGCGTTACGATGCCGCAACCGGCCTGGTGCCCGCCGTGGTGCAGGACGCCGACACGGGGCAGGTGCTGATGCTGGCCTACCTTAACGCCGAAGCCTGGGCCAAAACCCAGGCCGAAGGCCGCGTAACGTTCTTTTCCCGTTCCAAACAGCGGCTCTGGACGAAGGGCGAAACCAGCGGCGACTTCTTGTCCGTCGTCAGCCTGCACGTCGATTGCGACGCCGACACGGTGCTCATCCGTGCCCGCCCGGCCGGCCCCGTCTGCCACCGGGGCACTACTAGTTGTTTTGAGGATGTTGCGCAGGCCGTAGCCCCAGTGCCGCCCGTAGGCCTGCTGGCGGAGCTCGAACGCCTCATCCAGGGCCGCCGCGACCACCCCGAGCAGTCGCCGGGCTCCTATACGGTTTCGCTGTTTGCCCTGGGCTTGCCTAAAATTGCCCAAAAAGTAGGGGAGGAGGCCGTCGAAACCGTCATCGATGCCGTGGCCGGGCACCGCGACACCTTGCCCGGTGAGGCCGCCGACTTGCTCTTTCACCTGCTGGTGTTGCTAGTAGCCAGCCAAGTGCCCCTGGCCGAAGTGCTGGCCGTGCTGGCCTCGCGGCACCGCGTCCAGCCGTTGGCTCGGTGAAACGGTAAGTCCAGGAAGTGCCGCAAAGCCCGACTGCGCATCATCTGGGTGGCTTGGTTTTCGTTACAGCTCACCGGGGGCGTACGTGCGCTGCCCGTAGCCCCGAAACTTCATGAAGCATTGCGCCACGTTGTTCCTGTTCGGCAGCCTATGGCTGGAGCAGTGCCCGCTGGCCCAAGCCCAGCAGGCGCCCTCGCCGTATCATACCCAGGCCAACATCGATGTTCCGCTGGTGCTGGGGTTGATGGGCGCGAGTGCCGCGGGCTTGTACCTGGTGCAGCACAAATCCCGTAGCACGCCAGCCGAGCTGGTTATACTCGACCGGCAGTCGGTGAATCCAATCGACCGATTTTCGGCGGGTTGGTACAGCCACCGGGCACAACTTATCAGCGACGTGCTGTGCTACGGTACCCTGGCGGGGGTGCCGGCCCTGTTGGCTTTTGACCCGGCCGCGCACAGCCGCTACGGTCAGGTAGCGGGCCTCAGTGTGGAAACCATGGCCGTTACAGCGGCCATTTTTACACTTTCGGTGGGTACCGTTCACCGCTATCGTCCTTATCTATACGGCCCTGAGGGGGGCCGCCTGCGTGGCGGCGTTGTGGCAACCAACTCGTTCTTTGGCGGGCACACGGCCCATACGGCCACCGCATGTTTTTTTGCGGCCCAGGTATTTCACGATTTCAACCCCGACTCCCCGGCCCAGCCGTACTTATGGAGCGTGGCGGCCGTCGTGCCAGCTGTAGTGGCCTTCTATCGCATTCGGGCGGGCAAGCATTTTCTCACCGACAACCTGGTGGGTTACGCCGTGGGTGGTACGGTGGGTGTCTTGGTGCCCCGCCTGCACCGCCAGGGCACTGCTAATGGCGGAGTCATTGTCCTTCCGCAAGACTACACTGGTGCCCTGCTTGGCTGCGCTGTGGGCGCAACGATAGGGGCAGTAACTCTGCACTGCTACCGGCGGCACAGCACGGGGCTATCCCTAGCACCTGTGCAAGGCGTCAATTGCAATGGCTATGCCTATGGTGGTGTATCATTGACAAAGCGTTGGTAATCAATTATCAGTGAGATTAAATAGGGAAATCAGCCGTCTTCCTGAATCACACACGTCTTGGTGGTACACTTGCCAGAAACCCCCGCGGCCTTTATTTTAACATAATAAATAAATGGCTTCAATTTTCTCCAGAACCGTTGTTTCTGGTTATGCCTGACGCAGTTGTCGTCTGATTTTATCTAGCAGGGCCTGCACCAAGTCAAGGTCGGCCTCTTCGGCAACGGTGAGGACGGTATTCAACCCTGGACCGCTCAACTGCACCTGATACGAGTTAGTGAGTTCGGCAACCCCGCTTGGGTTGACTACGGCAGGAAGTGGTGTGCTTGCAGGCATAGCTTGTGGTGGGTAGGGCAGAGGCATTGCAGACGCGGGCTCCGGTGCGGTGCCCGTGGGATTGCCCGCTCCGTAGGTAGAGGCTGCACGCTCAGTGCTTTGAGTAGGTAATGCGGGCTGGGTGCGGTGGGTAGGTTGCTGTGCTAGCGTCGGGCCGTTATCTGCCTCTGGGGCTGAGTTGGCGGGTAGCGTCTTGCTGGTTGCCCGGGGAAAAGCAAACAGCTTTTCCACCGCATCGGTAGGGTTGGTAGGTGCACCAACGGGTGTTGTGGTAAGGGGCGAAATAGTAATGTCTTCTACCGCATCGTTGTCATTGAAGAAGGAAGGTGTGTCGTCGAAGCATGGGGAAGGGTTACGAAACGCATTAGGTGGCGGCGTAGGGCTTGCCAACTCGCGACGGGGCGGTTGCCGGGCCGCGAGTTGGTCGATGTCGGCCAGAATGTTTTGCTCATTGAGCAAGCCTACCGCCCGGGCGCCTTCGGTAAAAGCTTTGGCAACACCCAAGGCATTTATTTCCTCCACGCCAAATTCCCGGATGAGCATCACGTCCAGCATTTGTACCGGTAGTTCGCGCCCCCGGAACTTACGGCAGATTTGGGTGAAGAGTGGGGGAGTCAGAAATGCTTCGCGGTGAAACACGAGTTCTTCGGCTTTGTCGTAGGCGTGCTTGATGCGGCGGAACAGGGTGGTGGTGGTGAGCAGGTCGCGTTTGCTTACCAGTAAGCCAAACTTAACCGCCGAACCAATGATGGCTTTAAAGGAGCCGCTTACCTTGCGGCTCAGCTTTCGGGCTGCTGTATCAACGGCACACTTGCCACCGGTGTCATCGACTACTTCACTTAGTTCCCATGCACCGGCGTAGTTGGTGCGCGGGTAGTCTATTAATTTTGGCATAGTACAAAAGTAACAGGTTGGTGGGTAAATACGAAAAAAAAGATTAGTATAAACGAGAAGGTCAAATACAAGTTGTGTTAAATGTGCTAAATAAACGTAAAGGTAATAAAAAGTATAAAACAATGTAAAATTTATTACTTTTTATTACCTTTACGTTTATTACTGTTTTTTTACTAGTTTTACACTACCTATCACCCCTGTTTTATACTAACTTCTTGTTACTTATTTTTTTCTTGAACATCCTCAAGTTGTGACCTCCCAGCACTCCTGATGTACCATTTTACTCATAGTTATAGCACAGTCAAGGTCGAGCCCGACACTGGGTAGACGAGGGGCAAAACCAGACCCAGCTAACAATTCTTGTCATATCAGGGCTCACACATTGACCACCGACCAACTAAGCCAAAGCGCCGACCTTTCAATATCAATCGTAGGCTTTACGCACTCGGCAACCTGTACCAACGCAAGACGGAACAAGGCGGAGCCACTTTGCAACTTGGTTTCCTCTGAAAC
>JANXUO010000137.1 GCA_025356245.1 Hymenobacter sp. | reverse complement strand
ATTGTTGCTTGCGCCCCGGCAGCGGGCCAGCGCGGGCCGCAGGGGCCAACTCAGGCCCGGACGCGAGCCAGCGGGTGCGCAGAAGGCGCGGTGCGGCTCGGGGAGCAAAAAGGTTGTCGGTTAGCGCAAGAAAAAGCGTCTGTAGCCGACAAAAATCAGCAAATTTTTGTCGGCTACCTTTTCAAAAACAGGTTGTAGCCGACCGCCCGACCTCAAAAAACCGGGCTTCGTGCTCAAATGTCTTGACAAACGCGGTTTTGTCGTCCACCTTTGCGCCGTGCATTCCCCCGTGCCCGGCCGCCCGCCGGGCATTTCGTTTTTCCGGCCCATGTGGTTCCAACTCCTCGCCTTGCTTCGTTCGCCCGCCCTCTGGCAGGCCCTGGGCTGGCTGAGCGGGGCCGGGGCGGTCGTTGCCGCCGCCCTGGCCCTGGCCGGGTAGCGGGTAGGTGGGCGGTATCTTGCGCCGGTTGCGCGGCTGGCCCGGCCTGGTGGGAGGGGTTGCTTTAGACTTTTTTTGCTGATGTTCCAAAATCCTTCCGACCCGCTGGCGCTGGCCCTGCGCTGGCTGGGCCGCCCCCGCCTGGTGCAGGCGCTGCTGTTTGCCCTGGCCGCGCTGGCCTACGCCAACTCCGTTCCGAACAAATGGGCCGTGGACGATTCGCTCGTCGTGTACGGCAACCGCTTTGTGCAGCGCGGGCTGGGCGGGGTGGACAGCCTGCTGACGTGCGATGCCTTTTACGGCTTTTATGGCCGCAACATCCGCTCGGTGACGGGGGGGCGCTGGCGGCCGCTCTCGCCGGTGCTGTTTGCGGCCGAGGCCGAGCTGCTGGCCCCGCTGAAAAAGAACGCCCGGCAGGAAGTGGAGAAGGACCGGGCCGGCTTCCGCCTGCGCGACCTAAGCGCCGACACCTGGTTTCCGAACCTGCTGCACCTGCAAAACGTGCTGCTGTTCGGGCTGCTGTGCGCGGTGCTTTACCGGGTGCTGCTGCAACTGCTGCGCCCGGAGCGCCGCTCCCCATCCGCCGATGCCGCCACCGACGACGACAACGGCGACCTGCGGCCCCACGTGGTGGCGGCCACGGCGGCGGCGCTCTTTGCCGTGCATCCGCTGCACACCGAGGTGGTGGCCAACGTGAAAAGCTGCGACGAAATCCTGGCCTTGCTGGGCGGGCTGCTGGCGCTGCATTGCGCCCTGCGGGCCGCCGCGTCGGGGCCTGACCGCCGCCGGTGGCTGGCCGGGGCGGCGGGCACGTTTGGGCTGGCGCTGCTGGCCAAGGAAACGGCCGCGCCCTTTGCCGTGCTGGTACCGCTGGCGCTGTGGTTTTTTCGGGCGGTGCCGGGGCGGCAGCTGGTGGCCGTGACGGCCCCGCTGCTGCTGGTGCTGGGCCTGTACGCGGGCCTGCGCACGGCCGTGGTGGGCACCCCGCAGGTGCGGGCCGGCGGGCAGGAACTGATGAACAACCCCTTTCTGGTGCTCGACGCGCAGGCCGCCTACCTGCCGCTGGTGCCCGGCTCGGCGGTGCTGAAGCTGGCCCACCCCACGGCCGATACCTTCCGGCCCATGCCCTACGCCCACGAGCTGGCCACCAACGTGTACACCTACGGCCGCTACCTCAAGCTGCTGGTGTGGCCCTGGCCCCTGACCACCGACTACTACCCCCGCCACATTGCGGTGCAAACCTGGGGCAGCCCCGGCGTGTGGTGGGGCCTACTGCTGAACGCGGGCCTGCTGGGCCTGGCGGTGGCCGGCACCCGGCGGCGGCACCCGCTGGCGTTTGCCATCTGGTGGTATTTTGCCACCTTCGGGCTGGTGTCCAACCTGCTGTTTCCGGTGGGCACCAACATGGCCGAGCGGTTCCTGTTTGGGCCGTCGGTGGGCTTTTGCCTGGCGGTGGGGCTGGGCGTGGCGGCGTTGCTGGCCCGCTGGCCGGCCGCCCGCTGGGCCGTGGGCGGCGGGCTGGGGCTGGCGGGCGCGGCCCTGCTGCTGCTCACCTGGCAGCGCAACCCGCAGTGGCACGACAACTACACCCTTTTCACCCACGACGCGCAAGTGTCGGTGGGCAGCGGCAAGGTGAAAACCGACCTGGCCGGCGAAATCATCAAGCGCACCCAGC
>JANXUO010000117.1 GCA_025356245.1 Hymenobacter sp. | reverse complement strand
AATGAGTTGACCCACAAGGGCGGTGCCGGGCCGAAACCGGCCAGTGGGATGGTCGGTGGAGGGGCGGGCGGTGGGTTGGGCCAGCGCGGGGGCACCGAGTGCGGCCCACAAAGCAAGTAAGAGCACCGTTCTCATGCCTTGCGCCGGTTGCGTTGGCGGAACAGCCCCACGAGCTGAGGTACAAAGTCGCCCTCGGTGCTGAGGGTGAGAAACCCGGTGCGGTGGCGGCGGCAGATGTTGGCAATCTGGGCTTCCTGACGCTGGGCGTTGGCTTCGTACTGCGCCCGAAACGCGGCCGAGGAGGTGTTAACCCAGGTAATTTCGCCGGTTTCGGCATCGTGCAGGGGCACAATGCCCAAGGCCGGAAACTGGCGTTCGCGGGGGGCCAGCAGTTGCACCACAATCAGGTCGTGCTGGCGGGCCAAGGTAGTGAGCTCTCGCTCGTAGTTGAGGTCGATGAAGTCGGAGATGAGCAGCACCAGGCTGCGGCGCTTGAGCAAGCCCAAGGCCTGGCGAATACCCGCCCCCACGGCCGTGTGGCGCGAAACGGGTTTAAGCGCAAAAATCTGACGGATAAGAAAATACGCGGCCCGCATTCCCTTGGCCGGCGGTAGGTACAACTCCTTTCGGTCCGAAAAAGCGAGGATGCCGAGGGGGGAGTCTTGCTGGGCGGCCGAAAGAGCCAGCAGCCCGGCCAGGTCGCGGCCCACGTCGAGCTTGCGCGGGCCGGTGGTGCTACCCACGTCGAGCGAGGCACTCACGTCGAGCAGCACCAGCACTTGTTGCTCCTTCTCCTCCTTGTAGGTTTTGACAAACGTGCCGTGGCCTTTACTGCTTACGGCCCAGTCTATTGCCCGCACGTCGTCGCCGTACTGGTAGAGGCGCACGTCGTCGAAATCAAGCCCGGTGCCTTTAAAAACGGAGTGAAAATTACCCTGTAGTTGGGCCTGCACTGCCTTGCGGATGCGAATTTCGAGGTGGCGCAAGCGGCGCACCAGCGCGGTGAGGCCAGCAGGTTCGGGCGGGTTCATGGGGGCGCAGCGCGGGTTTGGGTACGAAGCTACGGCCAGCGGCTAACTTTGCGGCTCATGAAACGTCGTTTGCGCCCGGTGGCCGTTGCGCTCACCCTGTTCCTGGCCGCCTGCCAGCGCCCCGAAAACATCAACCCCCCGGCCGATTTGCTGCCCCGTGAGAAGCTGGTCAACCTGCTGACCGAAATGCACTTGCTGGAAGCACGGGTCGAAAACGCCCGCCTCACCCCCGACTCGGCCCGGGCGCTGTACCTGACTCAGCAAAAAAACCTGCTCTGGCAAGCCAGCGTCAGCGACAGTATTTTCCAACGCAGCTACCGCTACTATAGCATCCACGGCAAGGATTTGGACGAGATTTACAGTGCTGTTATCGATACTTTGGGCCAGCGCGAATTTCGGATGGGGCAGAAGAAATAAAGAGACGCGCACATTACTTACCCGAACCGACACCGCAACACCAGCCGCCTAAATCAACCGGCTACCGTTGGGCAAGGGCGCGGCCACAGCCGCCAGCACAATGTGGCCGTGGGGATCGGCGAAGCCGGTCACCAGCACTTCCGACATAAAATTAGCCACTTGGCGGGGAGCAAAATTGACCACCGCCAGTACCTGCCGGCCTACCAGGGTGGCGGGCGTGTAGTGGTGCGTGATTTGGGCGCTGGATTTTTTTACGCCGATTTCGGGGCCGAAATCAATCCACAGCTGGTAGGCAGGCTTGCGGGCTTCGGGGAAGGGGCGGGCTTCGAGGATGGTACCCACGCGCAGGTCGGTCAGCTCAAATTCGGGCCAGGTGAGGGGCATGGGAAAATTCGGTTGTAGGACGCTTACTTACTCCGCAAAGACTTGCAGGCCAGCTAGCTTCTCCTTTATTTGCTGCTCCCAAAGGGTTTGTTTGGCGGCGTTGAGGCCGTGGTTGGTTTCGCCGTCGTAGCGGTTTTCCTCGGTGGCCCAGGCGCGGTACACGGGCTTGGTGAGGTTGTCGAAGGTAGGTTGCAGCTTCAGGCAATCGAACTTGGTGAGGCTGATTTTTTGGCGCAGACGGCGGGCGTACAGCTCGGTGATGTCGAAGTGCAGCTGCTCGTGGCGGAGCAGGGTGGGGGTGAGTTTTTTGAGGTCTCGAATCCAGGAGGTATTGGGGTCAAAAGTGGCTTGCACACCGCCGGCAAACACGTAGTCTTTGCAGCCGGCGCTGGCTTTGATGTCGGCCACGGTGAGGGCGGCCTGGGGCGTGAAGGGCGCGCGGGCCTTAAAATCGTCGGCGGTGAGGGGGCGGGTGGCTGACCACACCACGGGCGGGGCCACTGCTTTGGCCGGGCCGGGGGCAGTTTGGGTGGGCGTGGGCCGGGCGGGCGGCGGGGTAGTTTGCGCGGGCCACAGCAGCGTTAAAAAGCTGAAAGGCAACAAAGTCAAAAGCAGGAAAGAATTCATTTGAGAAGTGGATTTTACGTTAGAGCGGATGGTTGGGAAAACGCCGCGGTTTCTTTGCGGAAGCGTAGGAGCAAAACGCCCGCCACAATGCTCAGGCCCAGCAGCAGCCCGAGCCACACGCCAGGGGCACCGAGTTTCAGCCCAAAGCCGAGGACGTATCCCAGGGGCAGGGCCACGGCCCAGTACGCCAGTAGCGCCACCAGCGATGGCACCTTCACGTCTTCGAGCCCGCGCAGGGCCCCCAGGCCCACCACCTGCAGGCCGTCGGACACCTGGAAACCGGCCGCAATCAGTAGCAGCACAGCAGCCTGGCTGACGACCGCCGGGTTGCCGTCGTAGAGATGAGGCAGCTGGTGGCGCGTGAAAATGAGCAGCAGGCCCATGCTGCCCATAAAGCCAAAGGCCAGCCAATAAGCCGCAAAACCTGCCTGCCGGGCCCCGTCCAGATTGCCGCTGCTGCGCAGGCGGCCCACCTGCACGGTGGCCGCCGCTGCAATGCCGCTGGCCGCCATGTAGGTGATGCTGGCCACGTTGATGGCCACCTGGTGGGCCGCCAGGGCCGTGGCCCCGAGCCAGCCAATCATGATGGCCGCCAGGCTGAAGGCCCCCATCTCGAACATCATTTGCACCCCAATGGGCGAGCCCAGGTGAAAAAGCTGGCGCAAGGTATCGGCGTGGGGCTGCCACCAGTTGGGTACGGCGGCGCGGTGCGGGGCTAGGCGGGCCGCCCGCAGCACGTAGGCGGCCATCAGGCCCGCCATGAGGGTGCGGGCGATGAGCGTAGCCCAGCCCGCGCCTACCATGCCCAGCGCTGGAAAGCCCCAAACGCCTAGCACCAGCCCGTAGCACAGCAGGCCGTTCACCACGTTGGCGGCGATGCTCAGCACCATGGCCTGCCGGGTAAGGCCCAGCCCTTCGGCAAACTCGCGGAACCCCTGAAATACCATCAACGGCAACAAACTCAGGCTGATGAGCCGCACCCAGGGCCCGGCCAGCGCCACCACGGCGGGCGGCTGGCCCAGGTGGTGCAGCAGGTACGGTACCAGCTGCCCCGCGCCGGCCAGCGCCAGGCCCACCACCGTGCTGGCCCACACCGAGGTACCCAGCAGGCGGCCCAGCTCCGGAAAATCGTGGCGGCCGTCGGCGGCGGCTACCAGCGGCACGCTGCCCATGCTGAAGCCCAGGCCCAGCACCAGTAGCATGGTGGTGGTGCTGATGCCCAGGCTGATGGCCGCCAGCTCAACCGTGCCCAGCTGGCCCACCACCACCGAATCAACAAAGTTGACCATCGTGTGGCCGAGTTGAGAGAGGACGACCGGGTAGGCCAGCAGCAGCAGCGGGCGGTAGTGGGTTTTGAACACGACGCGGATAGGGAAGAGGCCGCAAAGTTACCGCCGGTTGCCAGCGGGCGCCGTGCGGAATGGGCATCAGCACAAACTGCCGTGTAGGTTTGTTGCTGGATTGCCATTTCCCAACCCATTGCCCTATGCGAATTGCCGGTGCCGCCCTCAACCAAACGCCCATCGACTGGCCCAACAACCTGCGCACCATCCGCGAAGCCCTTGCCCAGGCGCGGGCGGCGGGCGTGCAGCTGCTGTGCCTGCCCGAGCTGTGCCTCACCGGCTACGGCTGCGAAGACCTGTTTTTGAGCGACTGGCTGCCCGAAGCCGCGCTGGAGCACCTGCAACTGATACGCCCCTGGACGGAAGGCATTTGCGTGACGGTGGGCCTGCCCGTGCGGCTGGCCGGCCGCACCTACAACACTGCCGCCGTATTGCGCGATGGGCAGATTCTGGGCTTCGCCGCCAAGCAGTTTCTGGCCAACGACGGCGTGCACTACGAGCCGCGCTTTTTTGCGCCCTGGCCCGCCGGCGAAACCACAACCGTCAGCCACAATGGCGAAACCTGGGCCCTGGGCGACCTAGTGTTCGAGCAGCAGTTCGGGGCCGAAACCGTGCGCTTCGGCTTCGAGATTTGCGAAGATGCCTGGCGGCCCGACGACGTGCGCCCCGCCTGCCGCCTGCGCGGCCGCGTCGATTTGATTGTGAACCCCTCGGCCAGCCACTTCGCCATGAGCAAAACCGACGTGCGACACCAGCTGGTAATCAACGCCTCGCGCAATTTTGCCTGCACCTACCTCTACGCCAACCTGCTGGGCAACGAGGCCGGCCGCATCACCTACGACGGCGAAATCCTCATCGCCCGCCAAGGCCACCTGCTCGGGCGCAACCAGCTGCTGAGCTTCAAGGAAATCGATTTGGAGTGGGCCGACGTGGATTTTGCCACGCCCATGGCCCCGGCCGCCACCCTGGTGCCGCTGCCCACCCCCGACGAGTTCCGCGAGCTAAATCAAGCCCTGAGCCTGGCCTTGTTCGACTACCTGCGCAAAGCCCGTAGCAAGGGTTTCGTCCTCAGCCTCAGCGGCGGGGCCGACTCCTGCCTCTGCGCCGTGGCCGTGGCCGAGATGGTGCGCCTGGGTGTAGAGGAACTGGGCGAAGCCGAGTTTAAGCGGCGGAGCGGGGCGTTTGAGGACGCGAAAACGGCCGTAGTTCAAACCGGTACGGGCGGCCCGGCAAGGCAAGTCATCCAGGATGAAATTGCCCAACACCCAACACCTAACACCCAACACCAAGCACTAAGCACTAAGCACCAGGCACTGATAAACCGCTTGCTCACCTGCGCTTACCAGGGCACGGTCAATTCGTCCGACGACACGTTTCAATCGGCTAAGGAGCTGGCCGAGAGCATCGGGGCCCGATTTCATCATTGGGAGATTGACGGTGAGGTGGCCGGCTACGTGGGCAAGATTGAGCAGGCGCTGGGCCGCGAGCTGACCTGGGCCACTGACGACCTGGCCCTGCAAAACATCCAGGCCCGCGTGCGCGCCCCCGGCATCTGGCTGCTCACCAACGTGCAAAACTGCTTGCTGCTCACCACTTCCAACCGTTCGGAGGCCAGCGTGGGCTACTGCACCATGGACGGCGACACGGCGGGTAGCATCTCGCCCATTGCCGGGGTCGATAAGGCGTTTGTGAAGCAGTGGCTGCGCTGGGCCGAAACGGCGTTGGGCTACCCCGCCCTGCGCCACGTAAACGCCCTGCAACCCACCGCCGAGCTACGCCCCCTGGCCGATAACCAAACCGACGAGCGCGACCTGATGCCCTACCCGCTGCTCAACCGCATCGAGCGGCTGGCGTTTTTCAACCGCCTCAGTCCCAGCCAGGTGTTAGCCGCCCTCACCACCGAAGACACCGGCTTCGGTCACGAGCAGTTGCGGGCCTACGTGCGCCGCTTTTACACCCTTTGGAGCCGCAACCAGTGGAAGCGCGAGCGCTACGCCCCCAGCTTCCACCTCGACGACTACAACGTGGACCCGCGCTCCTGGCTGCGGTTTCCCATCCTCAGCGGCGGGTTTGAGGAGGAGTTGGCGGCGCTGTGAGGTAGGCACCAAGGGCTGCTTACTGGGCTGGATGCCGTACTTTCGTTTTCTGTTCAACCTGCTGACCCATGACTTTGCATCAACTCTATGCCGACCGCGAAGCCTACCGCTTGCCGGTGTATTCGGTGCGGCAGGCCGCCCAACTGACGGGTCTTTCGGCGGCAACAATCACGGAGTGGCGCAAGGTGTGCCCCCCGATTGCGTTGGCGCAAAAGGTGGAAGGGGGCGTGTCGTTATCGTTTCTCGACTTGGTAGAACTGCATTTGCTGGCTGCTATCCGGCACCATCGGCGTGCGACGGTAGCCAGCGTACAGCCCGCCCTGGCTTACCTGCGCCAACAGTTGCACCGCAACCCGTTGTCGGCTAGCCAGCCGCCCACGGTGGAAGAATTTGCTGCCGCGTTGGTCCGGCGTCTGCCCGACAAAACGGACCCGGCAGGTGGTGGGCACGAAGTCGTGAGCCCGGAGGTGTTGCAAGCGTACTGGGAGCGCGTGGAACGGGCCGCTGATGGCTTTCCGTTGCGCTTGTTTCCGCTCTACCAGCGCCCTGGGCACTCGCCGGAGGCCGTGCGGCACTCGCCCGCCCTGATTTCGGTGGACCCAACTATTGCCTTTGGCCGCCCGGTGCTGGCCGGGGCCAACGTGCCCGTGGACGTAGTGGTGAGCCGCTACCAGGCCGGCGACTCGGTACACGAGCTGGCCCACGATTTCCGGGTGCCGGCCCAAGCCATCGAAGAGGCCATCCGCTACGAGTTGCGCCGTGCCGCCTGAACCCATTTATTTTGTTGACCGCTCCATTGCCTCGCAACGGGTGCTCGACGCGCTACGGGCCGCTGGTGCTACCTTCGTTCGGCACGACGACCTGTTTGCCCAAGACACCCCCGACACGGTGTGGCTGGCCGAAGCTGGCCGCCAGCGTTGGGTGGTGCTCACCATGGACCAGCGCATTCGTTACAACCGGCTGGAGCGCGAGGCCCTGCTGGCCAATGGGGTAGGGGCCGTGATTATGGTGGCTAAAAACCTGAGCGGTGCTCAAACGGCTGCCTGCCTGGTGGCGGCATTGCCCCGGCTGCGCACCTTTGTAGCTCAAACGCCCCTGCCTTTTGTTGCCAAACTTTACGCCGACGGCCGCCTCGAACGGCTGGCGCTAACCTGACTTTCTTCCACCGCACCTTTGCACTATGATTGCGCTACTGGCCGCCATTTTCTGGGACGTTTCGCCCATCATCGCCCACCTCGGGCCGCTCACGCTGCGCTGGTACGGGCTGTTTTTTATGTCGGGTTTCGTGGTCGGTACCTTTGTGCTGACCCACATCTACAAGTCCGAAAAAGTGTCGCCGCGCTGGGTCGATACCATCACGGTGTACATGCTGGTGGGCACCATTGTGGGGGCTCGGCTGGGCCACTGCCTCCTCTACGACCCGGTGCATTACCTGAGCAATCCGCTCGACATTTTGAAGGTGTGGGAAGGCGGCCTGGCCTCGCACGGGGCCACGGTGGGCATTTTGCTGGCCTGCTGGCTCTTCGCCCGCAACCATAAGTTCGACTATCTGTGGGTGTTGGATAGGATTGTGATTGTCGTCGGCATTGGCGGGGCGCTCATTCGGATGGGCAATTTGATGAACTCCGAAATCGTGGGCAAGCCCACCGACGCGCCCTGGGCCTTCGTTTTCCCGCGCGACACCGAGCACCTGCTGCCCGCCGCTACGCCGCTGCAAGCCGGGGCCGTGCCCGTGGCCGCCGAAGCCACCACCTACGTGGACGGCAGCCACGGCTACCGCCTGCTGCCCGCCGGCACACCCGTGCCGCCCAACGCCCCCGTGGCCGTGCCCCGCCACCCCACCCAGCTCTACGAAGCCATTTTTTGTGTGCTGCTGGTAAGCCTGTTGTACGCCCTCTGGAACCGCACCAAGGACCGCACGCCGCGCGGGCTACTCTTTGGCTTGTTTGTGGTGCTGCTGTTTTCGCAGCGCTTTTTGGGCGAGTTCCTGAAGGAAAACCAGGGCGACTTCGACCAAAAAATGATGAACGCTACGGGCCTCGACCTAGGCCAGCTCCTGAGCCTGCCGCTTATTCTCGTGGGCCTCTGGGTGCTGTGGCGGGCGGGCAAAGACCCCGCCAACCCCTACGGCTACGCCCCCCGCGATTTGGAGGAGCGGGCCGGGGAGTAGGGAAGCCTGCGCCAACACCCTAACTCATACTCACTGCCCAAGCTGGTACTCGTACAACGCGCCCTTTTCGGTGCTGATGAGCAGCGTGTTTTCATCTTTGAACACGGCGCCTTCGGTTTGGCCAGCGCCGGCCAGGCTGATTTGTCGGGGCGTGGCCTTCAGGATTTCGGCCCAGGAGTTTCCGTCGAGCACGAATAATTCGCTACGGCCCAGCAACACCAGGCGGTGGCCGCTGGGGGCGAGGGCGGCGTCGGTGACTTCGCCGGGAATGGCGAGCTTGGTGACGAGCGTGGCGGTATAGTCGCCGGACTGGTCGGGCACGGAATAGACTTTGCTGGTGGCTTGCAGGCCGCGGTCTTTGGTGAAAAGCCACACCTTGCCCGCGTGCCAGAGGCTGGCTTCGCAGTCGAAATTGCGCTGCTTCTTTTTGGGTGGGAAGTCGGTTTGGTCGGGGTAGTGGAAGGTGATGTCCTGCACCTGCCGGGGTTGTTCGGGGCGGAATTTGTGAATAGTCAGGTCGCGGCGCAGGCTTTCGTTGTTGCCGCAGTCGCCGATGTAATAGTTGCCCTGGGCATCGCGGGAGAGGCTTTCCCAGTCGGTATTGGTGGTGCCCACGTCGAGCTGGCTGCCTTGCAGCTGGCCCTGGCCGTTTACTTTGTAGAGCGTGGGGCCGTTGCCGTCGTCGCCGAAGCTGTAGTAGGTGCCGGGGGCATCGGCGGGGGCCAGGCCGGAGCTTTCGGGCACCACGTCCTTGAGCGAGCCCACGCGGCGCAGGCCCGGAATGGCGGCCGCCGTGGCATCGTCGCGCTGGCGGCTGCCGGCCTGGGCGGGGGCTTTTTCGGGTTGGGCCTGCGAGCAGGCGGCGGTGAGGCAAAGGGCCAGCAAGGCCGGGAGCAGCGGGAGGTTTTGCATACGTGGAGGCGTGTACGGAAAAAAGGGACGTTTGACCGTCTGGTGGCCCGCTTCAGGGCACGGGGTCGTAGCCGTGGCCGCCCCAGGGGTGGCAGCGGGCAATGCGCCGCAGTGCCAGCCCGCCGCCGCGCCAGGGGCCGTAGCGGCCAATGGCCTCGGCCGCGTAGGCCGAGCAGGTGGGCGTGTAGCGGCAGCTGGCCGGGGTGAGGGGCGAGACGAAGTGGCGGTAAAACCAAATCAAGCCCAGAAACAAGGCGCGAAAGGGCCGGAACATACTGCTAAGGTAATGGACCGGGGCCGGGGGTGCTGGCAGTGGACAGCGACGGAGCACCCGGAAGCAGTGGCGGAGCGACAGCGGCAAACCGCCACCTCCCGCGTCCGGCGCGGGGCCGTAACTTTGGCGCAACCCCGGCCGGGCGGCGGGGTCATTGCCCATCATTCCCACCTAAACCACCTTTTTATGCTGAAAAAAATTAGCCTCTGGCTCGTGCTATTGCTGCCCGCCGTGGCCGCCCGCGCCGACGAAGGCATGTGGCTGCCGATGTTCATTAAGCGTCTCAACCACGCCGACATGCAGAAAAAGGGCCTCAAGCTCACGGCCGAAGAAATTTACGACGTGAACCACGCCAGCCTCAAGGATGCAGTGGGCCAGCTCGGGGGCTTCTGCACCGCCGAGTTTGTAAGTGGGCAAGGGCTGCTGCTCACCAACCACCACTGCGGCTACGGGGCCATCCAAAGCCACTCGACGCCCCAGAGCGACCTGCTGAAAAACGGCTTTTACGCCCCCACGCCCGCCCAGGAGTTGAAAAACGACGACCTGTTTCTGGACGTGCTCGTGCGGATGGAGGACATGACGGCCAAGGTCCTCGAAGGCGTGCAGCCCGGTATGGCCGAAGCCGAGCGTACCGCGCTGGTGGCCAAACATCAGAAGGAATTGACCGATGCGGCCAAGGAAAACGGCAAGTACGTGGCCTACGTCCGCGATTTCTTCGGCGGCAACGAGTTTTACCTCTTTGTGTATCAGCGCTACGGCGATGTGCGCCTGGTGGGCGCGCCGCCCGAGAGCATCGGCAAGTTTGGCGGCGACACCGACAACTGGATGTGGCCCCGCCACACCGGCGACTTCTCGATGTTT
>JANXUO010000095.1 GCA_025356245.1 Hymenobacter sp. | reverse complement strand
GAGTGAATGGGTGAATGCGTGAATGGAAATAGAATGCGAGCGAATGATAGCGCGGGCCTACTACATTCATCCATTCACTCCTTCACCCATTGTCATTTCGGCACAAACCGGTAGAGCACCAGTCCGATACCCGAAAAAATCATGCTCGGAATCCAGGCGGCCAGCAAAGGAGAAAGCTGCCCTACTTGCGCTAAGTTCCGGCTGAACATGACAAAGAAGATGAACACAAACGCCAGCACAAAGCCCAGGGCAATTTGTCCGCCCACCCCGGCCCGCGATTTCCGGGCCGACAGAATGACGCCAATCAGCGCCAGAATGACGATGGCGAACGGGTAAGCGTAGCGCTCGTACTTCTCCGACAGGTACAGCTGCGTATCGTTGGCGCCGCGCTCCATCTTGCTTTTGATGAGCTTATTAAGCTCGGGAATGGTAAGGGTTTCGGCCAGGTGGTAGTCGCTGGCAAAATCTTTGGGAAAGAGGTTGAGGGTGGTGTCGCGGGCGGGCAGGCTGAGCAGGGTTTCGTTGCGCGGGCCTTTGAAGGTGCGGATGAGCTGCGGCGACATTCGCCAGACGTGGTGGGTTGAATCCCAGGAAATAGCATCGGACGACAGCCGCCTGTGCAGCACCGTGCCGTCGATGGTTTCGAGCACGAAACGGAAGCCGACGTTGGCCGTGTTGTCGTAGCTTTCGAGCGACACGTAGCTGCGCGGCCCAATTTTGATGTGCACGTTGCGGCCCTCAAAACGGTAGGGGCTTTTCACGTAGTCGCGCTCGAACTGCACGCGGTGCTTGCTGCCGTTGGGCAGCACCCAACCCACAATGCCAAAGGTGATTAGTCCCAGAAACCCCGCCCCCAGCGCGTAAGGCTGCAACAGCCGCCGGAAGCTCACGCCCGAGGCCATAATGGCCACAATTTCGGTGCGGGCGGCGAGTTGGGCCGTTACAAAAACCACGGCAATGAACACCGTAATGGGCGAGAGCAGATTGGCGAAGTAGGGAAACAAATAGATGTAATACCCGAAAATAATTTTGCCAGCCGATAAGTTGTGGCGCAGAAAATCGTCGTTTTTTTCGGTGTAGTCGATGACGCAAATCACCGAAACCAGCACCACAACGGTGAAAAAAAACGCCGTCAGAAACTTGCGGATAATGTAGCGGTCGAGCAAATGCATCATGGGCCGCAAAAGTACGGCCGGGCGCGGGCCGGTACCTTTGCCGGGTCATTCGCACCGCTTTTGTTCATGTCTGCTCTTGTTTCCTGGCTGCGGCCGCGCCCCTGGGTGCCAGTGGCGTTGTGCCTGTTGGTGCTGCCCTTGGCGCTGCTGCTCAACCTGGGGCTGCTGCCCCTCATTGCCGACGAGCCCATCCGGGCGCTGGTGGCACTGGAGTTAAAAGCCTCTGGTAATCTGTTTGTTTCGACTCTGCAGGGCGAGTATTACTTCAATAAGCCGCCGCTGTTTAATTGGCTGCTGTTGGGCATGATGCACCTTTTTGGCTCGGCCGAAGAATGGGTGGTGCGCCTGCCCACGGTGCTGGCGCTGTTGGGCATGGGCGGCAGTTTATACCACTTCGTGGGCCGGCGGTTGGGCCGGGTCGTGGGCGTGGGCGTGGCCCTGGCGTTCGTCACGAGCGGCCGAATGCTGTTCTACGACTCCTTTTTGGGGCTGATTGACACGCTGCACGCGCTGGTGACATACCTCGGTTTCGTGGCGGTGTTCGAGTTGGGTGAGCGGCGGCGCTGGGCGGCACTGTTCGTGGTGAGCTACGCGCTTACGGCGGTGGGCTTTTTGCTGAAAGGCCTGCCGTCGCTGGTGTTCCAGGGAGGGGCGCTGGTGGTTTATTTTCTGGGGTCGAGCTTGGCTACGGGCGTGTGGCGCAAGCTGGTATCGGGGGCGCACGCGCTAGGGCTGGCGGTGTTGGGTGTGCTGGTGGGCGGCTATTTTGCGGTTTACAGCCGCTACCATCCGCTGCGTGAGTACCTGGCCACGCTGCTCGACCAGTCGACGCAACGCACCGTGGCGGCGCAGCCCTGGCACGAGTCGGTGGCCCATCTGCTCAAGTACCCGTTCGACTTCATTTTCAACTTTTTGCCCTGGACGTTGCTCCTCTTCTGCCTGGCCCGCCCCGGTTGGCGGCGCACCATCCAGGAGCAGCCGTTTCTGCGCTTCAACGCCCTGCTCTTTGCCCTGCTGACGCCCGTTTTCTGGCTCTCACCGGCCACCATCCCGCGGTATTTGTTTGTGCTTACCCCGCTGTTTTTCACGGTGGTGGTGTATTTCTACCAGCAATTTCGGGCTGAAGGCGGCTGGCCGCAGCGCGTGGTGGATGCGCTGCTGCTCGTGGTGTTGTTCGGTGTTGGTCTCGGCGCGTGGGCGGTGCCGTTCGTGCCCCTCACCGCCGCGCTGCCCGGCGTG
>JANXUO010000078.1 GCA_025356245.1 Hymenobacter sp. | reverse complement strand
AGGCGCTCCAAGTAGCTCCCACGGCCCCGGCTTTCCGGCTGCTGGTGATAGTTGAACGCCGCCACTGCGTCCAGAAAATGTCGGACCCGCCAATGGGGCCAGGTGAGGCCGTGCCCGCAAATACATAGTCGCCGGTCAGCGGGCCGATGGCCAGCCCCTGCAAGCTTACTCGCCCGAAACCGATGCTAAACAACGTGTCTTTGAGCATAATGCCCGTTGGACTGACCTTGTTTAGCGTAATGCCCGACCCGTTGGAGGCAAGTATGCCGCCCGCCAGGTAGTTGCCGTCGGCCGTTGGCACCACATGATTTAACTCCACACTGCGGCCTAGGGCAGTGAGGGTCTGACTCCACAGGGGCACAAAGTTGGCATCGACCCGGCTAATCTGGTCGGACTGGACCACCAGGTAGCCGGTTCCCACCGCAAGGCGGTCGCGGGGGATGTAGCCGGGAATGCCCGGCACTTCAACGCCTAGCACCCCGTTGGTGTCAAAGCGTACGTACTTGTAGGGGGCCGGAAAGGCCGTGCTGGATGATGTTATCGTAGCCCAATACTGCCCGGCCACGCCCGCCACCGGAAACATCTCTTGAATGCTGCCAACATTTCCCAAAGCGTACGAAAGAAGCTGCTGCCAGACCACCACTCCCAAGGGCGTAATGCGCTGCAAGGTGGGAAAACCGTTGAGTTGCCCGGCTACCAGAAAGTCGCCCCCTGGCAAAAGTTCGGCTTTAATGTAACGGTCGTCAAAAGGACTAGCGACTCTTTTTGTCCACAGCGTGTCACCCTGCGAGTTAAAAAGCACCAAAAGGGCATCGCTTTGGCTAACCCCACTGTAAGTGAAAGATGAGCCTGCAACCAAAACTCGTCCAGTACCATCTTCGACGGCCATTTGAGGATAAAATATATAACACCCCGGAACTGTTTTACGCTTTGTCCAAACTGTGTCACCAACGGTGTTGAGGCGTAGGGTATAAAGTCTGCTAGGATTGTTTGCGCCCCCGGGGCCTGGAAAGCGCTGTGAACCAACTAAAAAATAGCCACCAGTTCTTAACAAATTCATCGTTCCCAGCGTTTCCGTGCCCCTTGCTGTCCCAAAAACCCGGTCATGTACTACCTGCCCTTGGCTCGCTAAGGGAAGCCAAAAAAAGGCAAGCAGCACCGCCAAAGCGGTGCTGCTGTTAGTCAATTTAAGTAGCTTTTCCATGATGCTAACGGATTTCAGCCCGTTGAATGGTGCGGGCGGAACCATCGGCGGCCTGTACTTCCACCAAATAGGGGCCAGCGGGCAATGCGTTCAATTGCACCCCGGCCGCGAGTTCGGCCCCGGTGCTGCTGCCCGTGCGCAGGGCTTGCCCGTAGGCATTCAGCACCCGGTACCGATAGGCCGCTGTTGGCTCGGCATCTACCAGCCGAAAGGCTACCGTGGCGGAAGGATTGGGGTATACTTCCAACGTAGGAGCCGGAGCCGCTCGCAGACCGGTGATGGTGACGTTGGTGTCGCGGATTCGGAGCTGCCCGCCGCTCAACAGCACGAGTTGGTTGGTGGTGCGCAGGGCATTGGCCAAAGCCTGCGTTTTGACGTTCACCAACGCGCCGCGTTGTACCTGAATCTGGGCGTCGGGGTCGGCCACGATGTTCCCGTTGTCTTCCACGTACAGGGTGGTACCTGCCCGCAACGAGATTTTGCCCAAGTCCTCGATGTGCAGCGTCGCGCCGTTGCGGACAGTGAGCGTCGAAGGATTGACAAAGTCGGTCACGAAGCCGGTGTTGGCCACCGGCGTTGTGCGGTTGGGGGTGCCGCTCGCGTCAATGGTCAGGTTCACGCCGGCCTTCACATTGGCGGCGTAGGGCTGGCCATTGGCCGGAATGAGGGCCAAGTCGCCCGTCCAGCGGGTAGAGCGGTTGATGTCCACGTCGTTGAAGCGCACTCTGACGGTGATGTCGCCGTTGGTTGCCACCGTCATCAGCTCTACCGTCAGGCCGCTCAGGTTGATGGGCGACAGGCGCTGGGTCGCGGCATTGAATTCCTGGCTGGGAAAAACGGCGGGATTTTCGCTCATGCCCATTTTCTGCCCCGTCGTTTTGAAGGGCAGGCCCACGCCTATCAGGCCGTCAATGGCCTGGCCGTTCAGGCTGAAGAACGGGTAACTTTCGTTGCGCG
>JANXUO010000043.1 GCA_025356245.1 Hymenobacter sp. | reverse complement strand
CTGCCCACGCCCAAGCCGTTACCAAGCTCCCCGGCGAAGAAAACCTGAGCTTGCGCGAACGTGCCGAGCGCGACTTCCTGATGCCCGTGCGGCGTAAAAGAGTGGTTGCCGATGCGCCCGCCAAGGAGGTTAAAGAGGTGAAAACCATCGCCGAAGAAGTGACCGCTGCCCCGGAATCCGACGGTACCACTACGGCCCACTACTCCGAAGCCACCGACGAAACCGCCGCCCGCGCCGACGAAGCCGCTGCCCCCGCCCGCGAAGCCCGCGCCACGCGCAACTTTGCCGAGCGCCGCGCCATTTGGATGGCCCGCCGCCGCGCCGCGTACCGTGCCGAGGAACGTGCCGCTGAGCGCCGGGCCGAAGCTCGGGCCGAAGCGCGCCGCGCCGCCGCTCACAAGGGCAGCAAATCAAAACTGGCTAGGTCGAAGTCAAAAGCCAAAGCCAGTGCCGCCCATAAAAGCAGCAAAAGCAGCAAGGCTAAAATCAAGGTGAAAGCCAGCGCCAAAGCGACCAAAAACAAGGGCAAGGCTAGCAGCAAGAAATCGGTGGTAAAGAGCAAGACCCACAAAGCCATTATCAAAAAAGTATCCAGCAAGAAGCACCGTCGCTAAACAACTTACAAGGACATAAAAAAGAGGCCCGGCAGCAATGTCGGGCCTCTTTTTTGGGGAAACGTAGTGCCACCGCTAGCCGGCGATGCGCACTACGAGCCCGTCGGTGTTGGGGGTAAGGCGAATTTGACAGCTCAGGCGTGAGCCTTCGTGCTGCACGGGCAGGGTCTCGAGCATATCCAACTCGTCGTCGCCGGGCTCGGGAAGGGATGGGCCGGCGAGCACCTCCACGTGGCAGGTGGCGCAGAGGGCCATGCCGCCGCAAGTGGCCTGGATGGGGTAGTCGCTGGCTTTCAGCAGTTCCATCAGGCTCAGGCCCATATCGGTAGGCCCTATAATCTCGCGCCGCTGTCCAGGCGTTTCTTCAACGTAGATGCGAATGTCAGTCATTGGAATGTTGAATTTTTAGGGTTGAATGTTGAGTTGGCACAAATGAATGGAAGCATTTTTTAACTCAACATTCAACCCTCAAAATTCAGCATTCCCTAAAGAGATGGTGCCCCGTTTACCGTGGTGTACTTAAGTGTGTATTTTTTGTCGGGGTAAATGTACTTGAAGGCGCCCTGGCACATGAGGGCGGCCTCGTGGAAACCGCAGAGGATGAGCTTGAGCTTGCCGGGGTAGGTGTTGATGTCGCCGATGGCGAACACGCCGGGCAGGCTGGTGCTGTAGTCGAGGGTATTGACTTTCACGGCGTCATCCTCAATGTCGAGGCCCCACTCGCCGATGGGGCCGAGCTTGGGCGTGAGGCCGAAGAGTGGGATAAACGAGTCGAGCGGGACGGTTTCGGCGCGGCCGTCGTTGCCGGTGATGGTGATTTCGGCCAGCTTGCCGTTGCCGTGCAGGTGGGTGACGTTGGAGCTGAGCACGAGCTTGATTTTGCCAGCTTCGGCCAGGGTTTTTACTTTTTCGGCCGAGTCGGCCGCGCCCCGGAAGGTGGTGCCGCGGTGCACGAGCGTCACGTCGGAAGCCACGTTGGCCAGGAAATTGGTCCAGTCGAGGGCCGAGTCGCCGCCGCCGGCAATCACGATTTTCTTGCCTCGAAAATGCTCCGGGTCGCGCACCATGTAGTGCACGCCCTTGCCGCCCTCAAACCGCTCCAGGTTTTCGACGGCGGGCTTGCGGGGCTCAAACGAGCCCAGGCCGCCGGCAATGGCCACGGCCTTGCACTGAATTTCGGTGCCGTCGGTGGTGTAAAGTTGAAACGAGCCATCTTCCAGCTTCGCAAACCGCTCCACCCGCTCGCCCAGGGTGAAACTGGGGTGGAAGGGCTCAATTTGCCGCATGAGGTTGGTCACCAGGTCGCCGGCCAGAATTTCGGGGAAGCCTGGAATGTCGTAAATCGGCTTCTTCGGGTAGATTTCCGACAACTGTCCGCCGGGCTGCGGCAGGGCATCTACCACGTGGCAGCGCAACTTGAGCAAACCGGCTTCAAAAACAGCGAATAACCCCACCGGGCCGGCGCCGATGATGCAAATGTCCGTGGAAATGATGTTGGGCATGAATACCTGGGTGCGTGACGTGAAAACGGCCGCTACCGAAGCCAGCCGTTTCCGGGGCAAAGGTACGGGCGCGGGCCACGGGTATAACAGTCAATTGCCCCAAATCGTTGGGGCAACACGCCGGTTTGCCTACCACTTATCCAGAAATTTGTCCGCTTCCCAGCTGTCCACGAACGTGCGCACGGGCATTCCGCTGCGTTGGCTGATGCGCTCGTTGCTGTCGTGCGAGGGCGAACCGAGGCGGTAAATTTCGGCCACCATGGCCACCCTGCGGGCCGTAATCAGCTGCTGCGTTGCCACGTAGAGCGGCAGCAGCGACGGGTTGGACTGCCCAAAACTCGATACGTCGGTGAGAATGGTGAAGCCCGGTTGCAGGGCATCGAGGGCCGCCGCCCAGTCGGCGAGGTAGTGGGGCAGGGCTGCGGCGTCCTGCATCTCGCTAAAAACCTTGTAGCAAAGGCGGTTCTTGAGGGGTTCAACGGTAATCTGGTACTCCGTCCGAAAGGCAATCAGGGCCATGAAAGGGCAGGGCAGCAAGCGTAGGTTCCCGGAGATATGGGGGGCTGTTGCAAGGCAAAAGTAGATTATTTCTGGTTGCTTGTTTTGAGATATGTCCCGCAGTGGGCGCGGTGGTGAGGCGCAGTGGGCGCAGTGTCGTTTTGGGTTATATCGACTAACAATCACGCAACTGAACAAGAAACAAGCAACTCATTCCCGTTCTAGCCGCAGCTCGGGGCGGGCAGGCATTTGCAGGGGCACGTTCTCCACCACAAACGAGGAGTTGTCGAGTCCGAAGCTCTCCGAATCGTTCACGCCCAGCCAGCGCAGGGCATCGTAGGCGCGGAGGACGAGGCGTTTCCAGCCCCGCATAAAGTGCTGGTAGGGAAGGGTTTTATTGAGGATTACGAACTCGAAATCGCCCACCACGTTTTCGCCGCGCAGGCTTTCGTAGCGGCTGGTGATGTCGATTTCGCCGTTTTTCACCAGCTCGCTCACCACTTGCCGAAACATGTAGTTGATGGCGTGGTCGACGCGAAAGCCGAGGTGAAAATCTATCCGCACCAGCTCCTGGGGCAGGATGTGGTTCACGGAGTAGCGCCGCGTGTAGGGGTCGTCGGTGGTGTTGACGTGAACGAGGTAGTACACATCAGCCCGCTTGGGGCGCTTCTTGAAAATGCTGTGGATGATGCCGTTCTCGACCTGCAAGGCGTTGGCCGACTTGCTGAGGTACACGAGGTGCGTGGCGTATTTGGGCACGGTCTGGTCGTTGCTGAGCTCTTTGAGCAGCGGCAGCCAGTCGGCCAGCGGCTCAAACTCGGTGAGCTCGTTGCGGATGCGCTGGCCCTGAATCCAGGCCACCATCACGCCCAGCAGCAGCACCGAGAGCAGCACCGAGAGCCAGCCGCCGTTGGGAAACTTGACGAGGTTGGCCACCAGAAACGACCCCTCGATGGTGAAATACAGCAGCAGCAGCCCCACAACAAGCACCGGGGCTGTGCGCTGCATTCGGAGGTGGTAGCCAATTAAGACAGTCGTCATTAGCATGGTTATCGTCACGGCCAGGCCAAAGGCGGCTTCCATCTTCGCGCTTTCGCGGAAGAGCAGCACCACCCCGATGCAGCCCGCCAGCAGCAGCAGGTTGAGCGAGGCCACGTAGGCCTGCCCGCGCAGCTCGGTGGGGTAGGAGATGCGCACTTTGGGCCAGAAATGCAGCCGCAACGCCTCAATCACGAGCGTGAACGACCCCGAGATGAGGGCCTGCGAGGCAATGATGGTGGCCAGCGTGCAGAGGATAATGGCTGGCAGCAGCAGCGCGGGCGGAATCATCTCGAAAAACAAATTACGCTCGCCCAGTGCCGGGCCGAGGTGGCGCAGCAGCCAAGCACCCTGCCCCAGGTAGTTGAGCACGAGGCACACCTTCACGAAGCCCCACGAGATGTAGATGTTGGGCCGGCCCACGTGGCCCATGTCGGCGTAAAGGGCCTCGGCCCCGGTGCTGCACAAAAAGATGCTGCCCAACAGCCAGAACGCGCCCGGCACGGTGGTCAGCATTTTCAGCCCGTAGTAGGGGTTCAGGGCCTTGATAATCTCCATGTTCTGCACCAACTCCTTGACGCCCAGCACGGCCAGCATCGCGAAGAAAAGCAGCATCACCGGTCCGAATAGCTTGCCGATGATGGCCGTGCCAAACTGCTGAAACGCAAACAGCCCCACCAAAATCACCAGCACAATGGGCACGGTGTTGAGGTCGGGCTTGAATATTTTCAGCCCCTCGACGGCCGACGACACTGAGATAGGCGGCGTAATAATGCCGTCGGCCAGCAGTGCCGCTGCCCCGATAATGGCGGGCAGGTACAGCCACTTCAGGCGCAGCCGCCGCAGCCGGGCATACAGCGCCAGAATGCCGCCTTCGCCGTGGTTGTCAGCCTTTAGGGCGATGAAAACATACTTGACGGTAGTCAGCAGCGTCAGCGTCCAGACGATGCAGGAGATGGTGCCCAGCACCACCTCCTCGGTAACGGGGCGGTTGGCAAACACGCCGCGCACGGTGTAGAGCGGCGAAGTGCCGATGTCGCCGTACACAATGCCCAGGGCAATGAGCGAGCCGGCTGCGGTGGCGCGGGAGTGGTTCATGAGGGTTGGGAGTTGGGGGCGGGCGGGGAGTTTTACTGCCTGTCCTGCGTAATATCAATCAAAAGGTAAGGCCCAGGAGCACCGTGGCGGCGGCGTTGCCGGCCTGGTAGCCGCGTTTGGTTTTGAAGATGTCGTTGCGGTCGATGAGTTGCTTGATTTCGCTGCGGAGGATGACGCGGGGCACCGGGTTGTAGTCGAACCCCAGCGAGTAGCCGGCCGCGCGCAGCCCCCCGGCTCGGGTGGCTACGAGCACCACGGCAGGGTAGTTGAAGTACTCGGCGCGGGCCACGAGGCCGGTTTTGGCGCCCGTGCTGCGCCGCACGATGAGGGCCGCGCCCTGCCAGGCGTTGTAGCCGCTGCTGCCGGCGGGGCGCTCTTCCCAGCCGGTGTCGAAGGCGGCGGCGAGCTTCCACTTAGCGCCGGGGTTGTAGGTGAAGTAGAAGTCGTGGAAGTAGCGCAGCTGCCGGCCCACGGAGTCGGGCAGGTTGCGGCCTTCGCCCACAAAGGTGCTCGAATTGAGCAGCCACCGGGCCGAGGGCCGGAATTGCACCTGGGTGCCCACCGCTTCGTTCTGGTTGCGGTCGCGGATAACCTGCCAGCCGTTGAGCACCAGCCCCGCCACCAGCCACTTGCCGCCCGCGTCGTAGGTGAGCTTGGCCCCGGCCTCGTAATAGGGCGAGTTGTCGGCCATGATGGAGCGCGTCAGGGTGAGGTCGTCGCGCGAGATGGGGCCTTCCAGGCCAATGTGCGAGAGGAAGATGCCCGCATCGAGCCAGATGTTTTTAGCCAGCTTCACGCCGCCCCAGGCCTCGTAGATGTTCTTGAAGATGGGCGGCTCGGCGGCGTAGTTGGCGTCGGGGTAGGTGCCGGTTTGGATGGCAAATGTGCCGCGCACCCGGCTGCTGTTGTAGCGGGCGCCGAGCAGGGCAATGTTCACCGCAATCTGGTGGTGCAGGTTTTCGGAGTAAACAAAGCCCGGCCGGCTGAGGCTGGCGGGGTTGTTGAAATCGTAGCCGTAGTAAACGCCCACGTAGCCAAAGAATTCGGGCTTCGGGTCGGCGCTGGCCGAGTCGGCGACGGGGCTGGTTTGGGCGCACAGGCCCAGCGGCAACAGCCACAGCAGCAGTAGGAGTTGTTTCATAACGAACCGCAAGTACGCAATCTGTGGGCGATAGGGCAGCGCGGATTACCAAATCCGCGCTGCTGTACTATAGCTCCATGATGTCTTCGTTCCAAAGCGTGGGCTCGGCGGCGATGAACTCCTCCATCATCTGCACGCACTCGTCGAGGTCGAGGTCAACCACCTCAACGCCGTGACTTTCCATAAATTCGCGGGCCCCGTCGAAGGTGCGTGACTCGCCGACCACAACTTTCGGGATTTTGAACTGCACGATGGTGCCCGCGCACATGAAACAGGGCATGAGGGTGCTGTAAATCACGGTGTCGCGGTAGCTGCGCTGGCGGCCGGCGTTGGTGAGGCAGTCCATTTCGCCGTGCTTGATGGCGGAGTCTTCCTGCACGCGCTTGTTGTGGCCCTGGCCCACAATCTGGCCGTTGCGCACCAGCACCGAGCCGATGGGAATGCCGCCCTGGGAGCGCCCGAGGCGGGCTTCGGCAATGGCCGCTTGCATAAATTCGTCCATGAGAAAAGAAGTTGAGTTGGGGTTGATGGGAAAGCGTTTGGCAGGCGTTGCCAGCATCAAAGGTGCTTGGTTTTAACGGTTCGGGCACCATAGACCGTTGGTGTGACCCAAAATTTTCGGTAGCGGCGGTAGCGGCCGGGGTAAAATTGCGGCCAAAGGTTGTAGGTTTGGCTGCTTCAAGCGCGAGCTTCCGCTGAGTTTTACCCGCGCAGTCCGGCAGGAATTGGCGATTGCCGGGCCAGCCCTAATAATTTTACGCGGCGCACGTTGCCGCGCCACCTATTTGCGGCGGCCCTGCGTACTGCCACCTTCACATTGCCCAACGCCCAGCTTTTTTCGATGATTTTTCCCGTGAAAATGCGCCCGCAGGCGGCCCTCTGGCCTGTTTTGTTGCTGCTGGGAGCCTGCGGGCACGACGCCCCCACGGAGAGCAGTTCCGGCCGGACAAACCCCGCAGCCACCAAAGCAACGGCTGGTCCAGTGGTGGCCGAAGCAGCTGGTGAGGCAGCTAAAATAAATCAAATCAACGTGTTCGTGGATATGTCGGGCGGAATGCAGGGCTTTGTGCACCCGGTGGAGGCGGGCGCGGCGGGCAGCGGCTTCCAGCAAACCGTAACCGAGCTGCTCTCGGACGTGAACGCGCAGCGCAGCCGGCAGGCCGCCCCGCCCGCCTACTACTTCTTCAAGGAAAAAACGGCCGCCGACCCGCGCCTGCTGGTGCCCAGCACCTACGCCGACATGACGGCCACCATCAGCGGCGGCCTCCGGCACGCCGCCCGCGGCTCGGAGCTGCCTGAAATGCTGCGCGAAGCCCTCAAGCGCCAGGCCCAGCACCCCGGTACCGTGAGCCTGCTCATCTCCGATTTCATCTTCGCGCCCCGCGAGAAAGGCGAAACCTGGAAAATCAAAACATTCATCAAGGACGCGCTGAGCGAGTTAGAAGCCAGTAAGTTGGCGGTGTCGGTATTTGCCAATACCTCGGCGTACCGGGGCAACTTTTACCCCGGCAACCGCACCGGCCCGCAGCCGCTCAACGGCGAAAAAGTGCCCTACTACATTTGGGTGCTGGGCAGCCCCGCGCTGGTGGCCCAGGCCGATGCCGGGCTGCTACACCGGCTGGCCGCCCAGCCCCAGGCCCACTACAACGTGCGGTTCGCCCCGCCCTACGCCGTGCCCGATTTTCTGGAAAACCCGGTGGGCCGCTGGACGGTGACGACGGCCGCGCCCGGCACGGCCCCGCTGGTCACGTTTGTGGAGAAGCCTAGCCTCGGCAAACCCGCCGAAGTGGTGGTGGCCCTCGACCTGAGCAAGCTGGCCGCCAGCCAGCGCAGCCTGCTGAGCGTCAAAACCCTGCGCGTGGCCGAAACCGAAGCCGGAGCCACCCTCACCGAGGTGGTGCCGCTGGCCCAACTGCCGGACGCCCGGCGTCAGCCCGTACTCAGCAAGTACACGCACTTTGCCCGGGTGCGGTTTGTGCAGGCTCCGGCGGCAGCCACCGCGCTGCACCTGGAGCTGGCCCGCACCGACCCCGCCTGGGTTGCGGGCTACTCCACCAACTCCGATAGCAACATCAAAGCCCAGGGTGCCAAGACGTTTCACCTCGATGAAGTGCTGGCGGGCGTGGCCGACTACTTTGCCGACGAGCCCAGTGCCCAGCGGGTTTTCAGCCTGCCGGTACAGGTGGTAAGTCGGGACTGATATTTGGTTTTTGCTTCGTCCTCGGGGTGAGGCCACCCCGAGGGCGAAGCGCAGAATTACCCATAGAACCCCATTCCATGTTCCAAAAAATTTTCACTTCGCTCTACGAGGCCCTGTTGGGGCTGCCCGAGCCCGCCATGCTCACCCAGGCTTTCGAAAACAGCATTTTTCCGGGCGTGGGCCTGGCCACGCTGTTCGGTATTTCGCTGATTGGCGCGCTGTTTTTTTATCTGGTACTGAACCGCTTGCTTACCACGTCGCTGTACCAGACCAAGCACTGGGCCGTGTTTTTGCTGCTGTGCGCGGCGCTGGCGGGCGGGCTGGCCTGGTATCAGGCACGGGAGGTTGTTTATCAGGTGCTTACCAACCGCGGGGTGGTTATTCCGGCGGGCAGCGAGTCGGCGTATTCGCGCTACGTGCTGGGCTTTGCGATGACGAATGCTTTGTTTGGGGCCTTATTTTTTGTGCTGTGGTCGTTTGCCGTGAAGTGGCTCTCGCCCAATGGCAAGGTGACGCCCGTGCGCTGGCCGAGCTAGGCCCGCCGGGGCGCAGGCGCCTTTCCGATTTCCTTTCCTGTTTTAAACTACTCAATACCAATGGCTAAATTGTATGTGTTCGGCATTGGCGGCACGGGCTCGCGGGTCATTCGCTCGCTCACGATGCTGCTGGCGGCGGGCGCGCAGGTCGAAAACTGCGACCGCGTGGTGCCCATCATCATCGACCCCGACGCGCAAAATGGCGACATGGCCCGCACCGTGGAGCTGCTTAAAACCTACGAGCGCCTGCGCCGGCACCTGCGGCCGGAGCCCGGCGCCGGGCAGTTTTTTGCCACCAACATTCAGACCCTGGCCAGCATGGCGGCCAGCGAAAACCGCCCCCGCGACCCCCGCGTGAAGGAAACTTTCGTGTACAATTTTGGGGGGATGGACGAGAGCTTCCGCGACTTTTTGCACTACGACGATATGCCCGTTGAGAGCCGCTACCTGGTGGATGTGCTCTTCACGCCCCAAAACCTGGCCTCGAAGCTGACGGTGGGCTTCAAGGGCAGTCCCAACGTGGGTTCGTTAGTGCTCAATCAGTTGGCTAACTCACCGGAGATGGAGTTTTTCGCCAACTCGTTTGAGGAGGGCGACCGGGTTTTCTTCATTTCGAGCATTTTTGGGGGCACCGGCGCGGCGGGCTTTCCGCTGTTGCTGAAGAATTTGCGCAACCCGGCCTCGGCCCTGCCCCGCGTCGAGCTGCTGAACACGGCCCCCATCGGGGCGCTTACCGTGCTGCCGTACTTCAATTTGCTGGCTGATGACGGCAGCGCCATCGACTCCAACGGCTTCATTACCAAAACAAAGGCGGCCCTGGCGTACTACCAGAAAAATCTGCCCGGCCTCAACGCTCTCTACTACCTTGGCGACCAAAGCACCGGGCAGCTGCCCAACCACGAGGGCGGCAGCAAGCAGCAGAACAACGCCCACTTCATCGAGTTGGTGGGCGCGCTGGCGGTGCTCGATTTCATGCGTCAACCCGCTGACTACCTGGCCAGCAACCAGCCCCTGTACTACGAATACGGCCTGGAACGCGACGAGCGCACGGTGCAGTTTCAGCACCTCGACCCCGGCCAGAGCTTGCGCCACGCGGCCCGCCCGCTGGCCCAGCTGCAGCTGCTGGCCCTGTGGCTGCGCCACCACCTGGCCGACACCACCGACGCGCCCTACGCCAACCACCTGGGCCTGGCCAAAGCCTGGCGCGACGACGACTTTTATCAGCAGCTGCAACGCCTGCTCGCCGACCCGCAGTTTGGCTACGAAGCCTGGCTGCGCGAGTTGCAAACCAACGAGCGCACCTTCCGCCCCTTCGAGGACCCGGCCCTGGCCGCTAAGGACTTGAACCGGGTGGTGGCCGGGCAGCCTGTCGAAACCGGCTTCTTCAACAAGGGCCTGGGCCGCGACTACCTGCGCGGCAAGCTCAACGATGCTCTGCCCAAACCGGTGCTGCCCGCCGACGGGCCGGCGGCGTTTGTTACGGCTTTCAGCGAGGTGCTGGGGCAGGCGCTGACGGACAAGGTGCCGGGATTTAGGTAATTGATTGTGGGTGTGCCGTTCAACGTGGGGCCTCACCCCCCGGCCCCCTCTCCGAAAAAGGAGAGGGGGAGCCAGACGACTAGATTATCTACACTTGCACTTGATTTGGTCCAGCTTACGTTCGATTTTCCTTGCTCACAAATACAAAATCGCCTGGCTCCCCCTCTCCTTTTTCGGAGGGGGGGCCGGGGGGTGAGGCCAATCGTTAAACGAGACCCCAAAGTAATATAAATTCAAAACTATGAGCAACATACTTCGCCTGCACAGCGGCGGCAACGAGCAGCTGCGGGGCTGGCAGGAATCGCACCTGATTACCGAAACCATCCTCAACGATAACCTGGTGGACCCGGCGGGGGGCAACGCCCGGCGCACGGCCACGGCCATTCCGTCGCCGTTTGGGCAGCTGCATTTGCTGGAAACCGCTTTTCGGTTTGCGGCCGAGAACCCCAAGGGCAACTCGGTGTACCACCGGCTGGTGAGCCAGTGCTGGGACTTGCTGGAATTCATCTTCTTCGCCAAGGATACCGACGCCTACCGGCCCAAGTTTGTGACCTGGAAGCGGGCCGAGCAGCTGGAGCGTCTGCAAGCCAACCCCGGCACCGCCCTGCTGGGCCGCACCCTGGGCCTGTACCTGGCCGACGACCCCCATTTTAAGGGCGTGGACGCGCTTTTTCTCATATTCGCCGAGCACAAAAATGGAAACGACCGCCGCCTGCTGGGGGCTACCTCGCCCTTCACGCTGGTGTTTGCCCACCCCGACCTGCAGCCCCTGCCGGTGCAGCGCAAAAACGGCGAAGGTCAGTATTTCGACCAGCGGGCCGTGGCGCTGAGTGCCCGGCCGGCCGCGTTTCAGGAGTACGTGTACGGCCTTTTTGCCGTGGAGCGCCGCCTGCGGGCCGACGACTTTGCCCAAGCCGTGTGGGCCTACCTGCGCAAGGCCGAGCCCAACCGCGTGAACCAGCTCGACCAGCAAGGCCTTACAGCCGAGGCTTTTGGGCAACCCTACCAAGCCTATCGCGACGAGCTGGGCGGCTTTGAGGTGGCCGTACGCGGCGTGCCACTGCGGCGGCTGGCGGCGGTGCAGCAAGTGGCCAGCAGCGACTGGTTTATTGTGCCCGGCGCGGGCCGCCGGGCCGCTCACCCGCGCCCGCCGCTGGTGTTGCGGCCGGGGCTGGATTTGCGCAGCTCGAACTACTTCGGCGGCACGCCCGGCGACGACACGGCCGTGGTGGGCTACGCCGCCCCCGCCGGACACGAACGCCTCGAAAGCCGCGAGCTGCCCGGCCTCGGCGAGCTGTACCCGTACCTGACCGTCAACGACTTTCTGGAGGATACGCTGGTGGAGCTGCCCTTTGCCGTGAACCGCGAACGCTACCACTTCGGGCA
This sequence comes from Hymenobacter sp., assembly GCA_025356245.1. Taxonomy (GTDB): domain Bacteria; phylum Bacteroidota; class Bacteroidia; order Cytophagales; family Hymenobacteraceae; genus Hymenobacter. Next base: position 5,516 of record JANXUO010000043.1, on the reverse strand, counting down.
GGTGGCGGCCGAGCCCGGCCAAACGCTGGAGGCCCGGCCCTTCCGCTACCTGCTGCCGCTGAAGCGCCTGTACTTCGACTACTTCGAGCCCGAAGACCTGGCCCGCTACCTGCGCATGACGGTATTTTCGAACCACGTGCAGGTGCAGCTTACCGTGCCGGTGTCGGGCCGCCGCGAGGTGGTGTACGAGCGCCGCTACGCCCTGCCCGGCCCCGCCCACCCGGCCGGGCAGCCCGTGCCGCCCGCTCCCAGCCAAAGTGCCGACAAGCCCTACGGCGGCGGGCAAGTGGCGGCGCGGGTGCAGCTGGGCGTGTTTCCGTTCTATAAATTTGCCGCGCCGCTCGAGCGCTACAACAACGCCTACTCGGTGCTGCTGGCCGAGCAAACCGAAGGCGCGGCCAGCCCGGCGCAGCTGGCTTTTTTGACGTACCAGACCGGGGGCGGCTTGCAGGAGATTGGCCCGGCCGGGGGCGGGGCGTTGCGGGGTGTGGCCCGCCGGGCCCGGAAGCCGCGCAGTCCGCGCGGCCCGGCCAGCACCTACCACGAGGTGCGCGGCACCCATTTCGACGTGCTCGAGCTGGCTGTGCCCGTGGCGGGCGGCGGCTACGGCACCCCGCCCGCCACCGGCCTGCTGGCCCCGCACTGGCGCAGCGAAGGCGTGGGCGGGCCGGTGCAGTTCACGTTTGCCGTGGACTTTGGCACCACCAACACCCACGTGGCCGTGGCCGCCGACGGGGCCGTGGCGGTACCGTTCAGCATCGAAAACGAGCGCGAGCTGCAAACCGTGCTCCTCAGCCAGCCCGAAGCCGTGGGCGACTACGACCTGCCGACGCGCTACCGGGTGCCGGCATTTTCGGCGGCCACGCTGCTGCAAAACCGCGAATTTGTGCCTTCCTTCATCGGCATTCGGGGGGCCGAAACCAGCTTCCCCATCCGCACGGCTACCTGCGAAACACCGCGCTTTGCCGCCGAAGGCGACCCGCTGCTTTTCGGCGATGCCAACATTGGCTTCTTCCTCAACCGCGACGGTGCCCTGTACGCCCAACCTGAGGACGGCCGCTACGAAACCAACCTGAAGTGGAACACCGAGGCCGGCGGCGGCGCGGCCGAGGCCGCCAAGCACCGCGTGCGCCTGTATTTCCGCGAGCTGCTACGGCTGCTCAAGCACAAGGCGGCCCTCAATGGCGGCGACCTCAACAAGGTGCGCCTGGTGTGGTCGTACCCGTTGAGCATGGACTACGGGGTGCAGAATTTCTTCGCCGAAGAGTGGCAGAAGGAGTTCGAGCGGGCCTTTGGCCGGGTGCCCGGCGAGCAGGAACTGGATAAGGTGCCCGAGTCGCTGGCGCCGTACCTGTACCTGCGGAAAATCGGCAAAATCACGCCCACCGAGCAGGACAGCGTGGTGAACATCGACATTGGTGGCGGTACCACCGACGTGCTGCTGCTCAACGGCTTGCAGCCGGCGGCCACGTTCTCGTTCCGCTTCGCGGGCGACGTGCTCTGGGGCGACCCCGGCCAGAGCGGCCCCGATGGGCAGCGCCAGCACAACGGCCTGCTGTACTACTACGTGGGCCGCACCGCCCACGCGCCGGTCAGCCGCGAGGCCGCCGAGGCGCGGGGCGTGTTTGTGGCGGCCCTCAAAAACCCCCGCGTGGGCTCGGCCGACCTCGTGAGCCTGCTTTTCAACTTCGACGAGCAGCTCAATTTCAGCCAGCACGTGCGCGAGGCCAAGCAGATGCGGGTGCTGCTGTTGGTGCACTACGCGGCCATTTTGTACCACGTGGGGCAGGTGTGCCGGGCCCAGGGCCTGCGCGAATTGCCACGGCACGTCACCTTCAGCGGCAAGGGCAGCACGTATTTGCGCCTGCTCGACCTGCAGCCCAACCTGAGCACCATCAAGCGCTTGGCGCAGCGGGTGCTGGAGTTTGCCAGCGGCCTGCAAGTGCCCCACGACTTCACCCTGACGCTGGTGGACAACGCCAAGGAAGCCACCGCCAATGGCAGCGCCCTGCGCTGGGAGCACGACGGCGGCCTGCAGCTCCAGAAAATCATGCAGGACGCCGACCCCCGCAATCGGGGCGAGGAGCTGGGCAATATGCTCGAAAAGCTGCAGTTCGTGCTGCCCGGCAACGAAATGTTTGCGCCCCTCAACTCCGCTGCCGACCCGGCCGCTGCCGCCGCAGCCGAGCCCGCCGCCGCCCGCCCGCGCCGCCCGGCCCCGCTGCTGGCCGACGCCGGCGACCTGCGCGAGGGCGTGCTGGCCAATGCCCGCCACCTGCTGCACTTCCTCACCCACGACCCTGAAAACGGGGTGCAGGACTTGCTGGCCCGCCTCAATGTGGAGCTTGATGCCGACTTTGTGTACGATTTCCTCAACAGCCGCTTCAAGGACAGCCTCAACACCGGCTACAACGCCCTGATGGCCGCCAGCCGCAAGCCCGGCGAAAAGCTGCCCGAAACCCTGTTTTTCTTCGCCTTCCGCGACGCCCTCTTCAAACTTTCGCAGGAACTTTACCGCAAATACTATGCAAGCCAAACTGTTTAAAGCGAAGTTTTTAACGCTGCTGCTGGCCGGTGCCACGGCACTGCTACCCGCGGCGGTGGCCGCTCAAACGGCCGCGCCCAACATCATGGCCCGCCCCGTGGCCGGGGCCCCACCCATCCCCATCAACGACGCCCAGCAGGCCGCCGTGTGGGCCCGCACCGCCGAGTACCTCTACCGCAACGACTCCGCCCTGCAGTCCATCAGCGCCGAGCTTTTGGCTACTGTGCAGAACTCCAGCGTCGGATATTTTGAGCGGGGGCTGAACGCGGCCGTGAAAAAGGAAATGGAACTGAAACAGTGCCTGCTGAAAGACAGCCACGTGCAAACCTTCAAATCCAAGGTGTTCGACCCCTTGCAGGCCCTGCCGCGCCCGGCCCCCACGCTGGCCGAAAACATCATTGCCAAGCTCCGCGACAACCACCCCGAACGCCAGCCCGGCGGGGCCAATGCCAACCAGTTTCAGGCGTTTGAGAGGGAGCTGACACAACTGGCCAACGGCGCAGCCAAGCCCAAACCCGCCCCCCTCACCCCCGCCGAAACGGCCGATAACCCCATGGGCCAGGCAGCCGCCGAAGCTCCCGATGCTCCGGCAGCCGGGACCCCCGCCGCGGCTAATTTTAAGAGTTCGACCCCGGTAGCTGCGGCCCCAGCCTCGGCCCTACTGGGGTGGACAGCCTTCTCGCTGGCCCTGTTGAGCTTGGTGGGCGTGGTGTACCTCTTCGTGAAGCAAAGCGGCCGGCCGGCCCCCGCTTCGGTCCCAGCGGCCCCGGCCCAGCCAGCAGCCCCCCGCATTTCGAGCAAAGCCATCACCTTCGAGGAAATGAAGAAGTACGTGCAGCGCGAGCTTGAAAAGCAACTGGCCGCTCCAGCCCCGGCCGCTCCGCTGTCAGCGCCGTATGCTGCCCCTGCGTCTCCGGCAGCGGCCCCCGCGCCTGCCCCGCGCCGCCGGGTGCAGTACGTGAGCGAAGCCCCGTTCAACCGCGCTTTCCTGGCGCGGGCCCTCAGCGAGCAGCCCAGCGCCTACAGCATTTTTGCCATCGAAAGCACCGAGCAGCAGCCCAACCAGGGCACGTTCACCGTCACCGGCAACCTGGCCAGCCACGTGCGCGACCACCGCAACGTGCTCGAACCCGTATGCGACTACGCCGGTAGCTACCCCGTGGGCAGCGAAACTCGCATCGTCACCGAAACCCCCGGCCAGGTGCGCCGTCGCGGCGACGACTGGGAGGTAATGCGTCCCGCCAAGGTGCGGTTTGAGGCGTAGGGAATGGGCGGGCACCTTCGGCATGACCGACAAACTCCGCAAGGCGTTCGGCATGGGGCAAACTTCCCTTGAAGGCAACAAACCAGGCCCGAATAACGACTCCATCACCACCAGCGGCATTTTCCGCACCAAGGACAGCCTGGAAACGCCAGGACAACACTTGCGTTGCTATGACTCTACAAGTCGCGCAACAATCGAAAAATGCAATGAAGACAATTGCTATTATACGGATTTTTTGTACACAATGCGGCGTTTTTAGATTGAAACCCATCCTTTTCCTGCTTTTTCTTCTACTGGTCTCGTGTCGCGACGAGGGTTCGGGAAAGAAATACGTGTTCAAAAAGGACGGACGCAGCTTTGACTGGTACATAGACGCCAAGGGGATGTAGGGTATTCAAAAATCCTTCTATCCCAACGGTAAACCCGAAGCTGTTTTGCGCTATCGCGACAACAAGCCCGACGAGGTACAATTGATGTACCACGAAAACGGCCGGTTAGCCAAACGCCATTTCTACATCAAGGGCGTTTCAAACGGGGAATGGCGTGAGTACCATGCGAACGGCAACCTTACTTGTCTGGCCACGGTAGTTGACGGGCACGATTACAGGCCCCTTAAAGCTATTCTACCCCAACGGGCAATTGAAGGAAGATGCCTACCGCATCAACGACAAGTTGGAAAGTCCCTTTGTGCATTATTGGCCCGCGGGGAAGCTGAAAGCCAAGGGCCGCTTCAAGCACAACAAGCTGGACGTTTGGATACAGCGTTTCGATTCCATCACAGGCAAAGTGGACAGTGTGCTATTCTAGGTGTATAGTCCCAGGGAGAGCGGGTGTATTTTCGGGGCTTGAATTTCGCACCGTTTTATGGGACAAATACTCTACGGCAGCGCCCGGACAACGCAGGCAATACGGGCTGCAATCCAACGTAGTCAGGAAAGCCTACAACCGTTAGCTGCCCGCCCCGGCATCAACCCGAAAACGGTCGCCAAATGGCGTGCGCGCACCACGCTGGCCGATGCGCCCACGGGCCCGGGCCCGGCCTCGACGGTGCTCACGGTCGAAGAAGCGGCCATCGCCGTGGCCTTGCGGCGGCACACGCTGCTGCTGCTCGACGACGGCCTGTACGCCTTGCAAGCGCGCATTCCCCGCTTGTCCCGTTCGGCGCTGCACCGCTGTTTTCAACGCCACGGCATCAGCCGCTTGCCCCTAAGCGAAGCCGGGCAACGCCCGCCGAAAAAGAAATTCAAGGACTACCCCGTCGGCTACCTGCACGTGGATTTTGCGGAGGTGCAGGCCGAGGAAGGCTGCCAGCACCTGTTCGTGGCCATTGACCGCACCAGCAAGGGGGCCTTTGCCGAGCGGCACCCGCGGGCCAAGCGCGTAGTAGCGGCGGAATTGCTACGGCGTGCCCTGGAAAAGCTGCCCTATAAAGTGCATGCCGTGCTGACGGACAACGGGGGTCAATTTACTCCGCAAGCGCACCAGTTGCTGGCGGGCGGGCACAGCTTTGACCGGGTCTGCCGCGGATACGGCGTGGAACACCGCCTAACCAAGCCCGCACCCCTTTGGACCAACGGCCAGGTCGAGCGCATGAACCGGACCGTCAAAGAGGCCACCGTGCAGCGCTTCCACTACCAAACGACCCACGAATTAAACGAGCACCTGCAAGCGTTTTTGCTGGCCTACAACCACGCCAAACGCCTCAAA
>JANXUO010000025.1 GCA_025356245.1 Hymenobacter sp. | reverse complement strand
GGTGGACAATAATGCCCAGTACGGCTGCGTGATTTTGATGGAAGTGGCGACCGGCGAAATCAAGGCCGTGGCCAACCTGGGCAAGGCCACCGACGGCACCTACAAAGAAGACTACAACTACGCCTTCGCCGACCAAGGCCGCACCGAGCCGGGCTCCACGTTTAAGCTGGCCTCGATGATGGCCCTGTTTGAGGCGCACCCCGAAATCAGCCTCGACGACGTGGTGGACACCGGCAACGGCCGCATGGCCATTGGCGGGGCCGTGAAGTCGGACTCGCACGGCTACGGGCGTATCACGGTGCAGCAGGTGTTTGAGAAGTCGAGCAACATTGGCGTGGCCCGGCTGGTGCACGAGAATTTCTCGAAAAACCCAGCTGAATACGCCAATTACCTCAAAAAATTCGGCCTCGACAAACCCCTGGGCTTCCAGATGACCGGCGAAGCCCGGCCCTACGTGAAAGACCCCAGCGACCGCAGCTGGAGCCGTACCTCGCTCACCACCATGAGCATTGGCTACGAGCTGAAGCTGGCCCCGCTGCAAACCCTGGCTTTCTACAACGCCGTGGCCAACGGCGGCGTCAAAATTCAGCCCATCATCGTCAAGCAAATCAAGCAGGCCGACCAGGTGTTGCTCACCAACGAGGCCAAAGTGCTGAACCCGAAGATATGCTCGGCCAGTACCCTGGCCAAGCTCAAGGCCATGATGGAAGGTGTGGTGCTGGCGGGCACTGCCCGCGGCATCAAACCCAAAGACTACAGCATTGCGGGCAAAACCGGCACCGCCTGGAAATTCAAGAACGGCAAGTACACCAAAACGTACAGCACCAGCTTCTGCGGCTATTTCCCGGCCGACAAGCCCAAGTACAGCTGCATTGTGGTGGTGGACTCGCCGCGCAACGGCCGCATTTACGGGGCCGACGTGGCGGCCCCGGTATTCCGCGAGGTGGCCGATAAGTGCATGGCCCGCGACCTGCTCAGCCAGCGCCCGCTGCTGGCCAAGGCCCGCCTCAACAAGAGCCGCGTACCCCTGGTGCGGGCCGGAATGCAGGACGAGCTGGCCCTGGTGTGCCAGAAGCTGGGCCTGGCCGGGCGCACCCAGGCCACCGGCGGCGAGGAGTGGGTACGGGCCGCCTCCGACACGGCCTTTCACGCCCGCACGGTGGCGCTGGTAGTGAACCCGGTGCGGCCCGGCCGCATCCCCAACGTGCGCGGCCTCACCCGCCGTGATGCCCTTTTCCTGCTCGAAAACAAAGGCTTGCACGTGCGGGCGTTGGGCACCGGCCGCGTACAAAGCCAAAGCCTGGCCGCCGGCCAGCCGCTGCACCGGGGCGATGTACTGACGCTGAACCTCGTCGAAACCGGCCCCCGCTTGGCTGCCCCCACCGCCCTGCCCGAACCCGAACACACCGACCTGGCCGAAAACCTGCTCCTGACCCCGGCCGAGGCCGAAGCCGTGCGCAAGCCAACGGTCAAACCCGTTGCTAAAACGCCAGTCAAGCCCGCTGTTTCAGCGCACAAGCCAGAACCAAAGTCCGCTGTTTCACCGCACAAGCCAGAACCAAAGTCCGCTTTAATTCAACCAGTAAAACCGAAAGAAAAAGCAGTCAATAAATCCGACGATAAATCGTCAATTAAGAAAAATCCCAAGCCGGATAAACCAACAATCCGCCGCGCCTAATCCGTCACTAACCCCCCCCGCGAAACTTATTTCAAACTTCGCGAAACTTTGCGCTAAATGACGTCCCTGCCGCTTTTCTCTCTGCTCACCGATGTAACTGTGCTGGCCCAGCACGGCCCGGCCAACGTGCCCATTACCGGCCTCGCCCTCGACTCGCGGGAGGCCGCCGCTGGCTTGCTTTTTTGCGCTCTGCGCGGCACGGCCACCGACGGCCATAAGTTTATCGAAACGGCCGTACAGCATGGGGTTGCGGCAATTTTGTGCGAAGAATTACCTGCGGCAATGGCTCCCGGCACGGCTTACGTGCAGGTGGCCAACTCCGCCGAAGCGCTGGCCCACGTAGCCTCGGCGTTTTACGGCCACCCCTCGCGGCAGCTTACGCTGGTGGGCGTGACGGGCACCAACGGTAAAACCAGTTGCGTTACGCTGCTGCACAAGCTGTTGCGCGAGCTAGGCTACCACGCGGGCCTGCTCAGCACGGTGCAAAATCAAATCGACGAAACCGTTATCCCGGCCACCCACACTACGCCCGACAGCATCCGCCTCAATGCGCTGCTGGCCCGCATGGTGGCCGCCGGCTGCACCCACGCCTGCATGGAAGTCAGCAGCCACGCCGTGGCCCAGCACCGCGTCACGGCCCTGCGGTTTGCGGGCGGCATCTTCACCAACCTCACCCACGACCACCTCGACTACCACGGCACGTTTGCCAACTACCGCAACGCCAAAAAAGCCTTTTTCGACGCCCTGCCCAAAACGGCCTTCGCCCTCACCAACGCCGACGACCGCAACGGCCCGGTGATGTTGCAGAACAGCGCCGCCCGCCGCGAAACCTACTCGCTGCGCGGTCCCGCCACCTTCCGCGCCCGCCTCATTGACAACGACGTGCAGGGCCTGCACCTCGAAATGGAGGGCCGCGAAGTGCAATTTCGCCTCATCGGCGTATTCAATGCCTACAACCTGCTGGCCGTGTACGGGGCCGCCGTGCTGCTCGGCGAAGACCCCACCGAGGCCCTTACCGTTCTCTCGGGCCTCAGCACCGCCCCCGGTCGCTTCGAGCCGGTGCCCGACGCTTACGGCCGCCGCATCGGCATCGTGGATTACGCCCACACGCCCGATGCCCTTGAAAACGTGCTCAATACCATTCTCGAAACCCGCCGGCCCGAGCAGCGCCTCATCACCGTGGTGGGCTGCGGTGGCAACCGCGACGCCGCCAAGCGCCCCGTGATGGCCGCCCTCGCCGCCCGCCACTCCGAGGCCGCCGTGCTCACCTCCGACAACCCCCGGTTTGAAGACCCCGCCGCCATTCTGGCCGAGATGCGGGCCGGCGTCACCGCCCCCGACAACGCCAAAATCACCGTCATCGCTGACCGCCGCGCCGCCATTCGCGCCGCCGTGGCCCTTGCCGGCCCCGACGACATTGTGCTCGTCGCCGGCAAGGGGCACGAGAATTACCAGGACGTGCAAGGCATTAAATCACCCTTCGACGACAAGCTGGTTCTGCTGGAAATATTCGCCGAAACCCGCGGATAGCCAGAAGCCATTGGCCATAAGCTACTAGCCCACAGCTCAAGACAGATGCTTTACTACCTCTTCCGCTACCTCCACGAACACTACCACCTGCCCGGTGCCGGGGTGTTTCAGTACACCACGTTTCGGGCGGCGCTGGCGGTGGTGGTTTCGCTGCTCATCGCCCAAACGTTTGGCCATCGCCTCATCCTGCTGCTGCAAAAAAAGCAGGTGGGCGAAAGCATCCGCGACCTCGGTTTGCAG
>JANXUO010000006.1 GCA_025356245.1 Hymenobacter sp. | reverse complement strand
CTGCTCCGTGTCGGTTTGCTGGCCGCCTTCGAGGCCGTTGGTTTGGCTGGCGTCGCCGTAGTCGCCCCGAATGCCGGCACCGTCGTTGCTGGCCAGGTCGGATTGGGTGGTGGTGGCCGGGGCGGGGGCAGCTTTTTCGGCGGGGGTTGCGGGTGCTTGGTCGGGGCGGGGGTCGGAGATGTTTTCGGGGGTGGGCATGAGGCTGGGGTGCGTTAGGGGTTTCTGATGGTGGTTGGTTGTTGTTGACTGCGGGAGAAAATTCCGGCTGCTGACAGCAGCAATTACCTTGTGGCATACGGCGCGGCGGCGCGGCAGTTGGCCCCCCGGTTTGCGCGGCCGTGCCGACCTTCGGGGCGGCGCAGCTTCCGGTTGAAAGCATTGCGGCTGCGCCCGCTTGATGACGAACGACTTCTACACCCAAAAAACCGACGCCGAGCTGCGCTTTCTCGTCGCCAACCCCAGCTTCTACCACGCCGACCTCGTGCGGGCCGCCCGCGAGGAGCTGCACCGCCGCAGCACGAGCGAAACCGCGCCGCCGCCCGCGCCGCTGGCCCCGCCACCTATTCCGCCGCCCATTCCGCCTGCTCCTGCGCCCCGGCCAACGGCCGTCGAAGCGGCCCTCGACGCGCTGGTGTTGCCGCACCGAGGGCCTGTGTATCAGGTTATTACGTATCAATCGTCGCCCGAGCCGCCGCCCGCCCGCCCGCCGTGGGCGCTGCTGGCGGTGCTGGGCCTGCTGCTGCTGGGTGGCGCGGGCTGGCTGCTAAAACTGAAGTACGCCGCGCCCGCACCCGCCGCGGCCCACCGGCCGCCGCCCCGCCTCGTGGAAGTGCCCACCGAGGTGCTGCCCAACACCGACGACGCCATTGCAGCCTGTGTGGACGCGCAAACCGCCAGCACCCCCACCGCCGAGCAGGCCGACGCCAAAAACCTGCGCCAGTACCGCGAGCTGACCCGCCGCTTCTGGGCCGCCGAAACCCTCACCGAATACTTGTTTGAAAAGGCCCGCACCGGCAAAACCTCGCCCGCCTTCGCCGACCAGATTACCCTGGCCCACGATGCCTGGGGCCAGTGGGCCAAGGCCCGCGTGTACAGCTACCCGTTTGGCCCCGTCATGGCCGACCACCTCGACCGCATGACCCGCGTGGCCCGCCAGCAAACCCAAGTGCTCATGGACCTGCCCGCCCAGGTGGCCGCCCACCAAGCCCCCGACGCCGAGGCCAACGACCAGCGCCGCCTCGCCGACGTGCACGACCTGCTGCACGGCCTGCGGCCGGCGTCGCCGGTTACGCAGCGGCCGTATCCAACCATCACGCGGCAGATTAGCTTGTAGGATGCCGCTTGCTTCGAGGGCCCGGAAACCGCCAAAGTGGCGGCCCGCCGGCCCTGGCCCGCTCCTTGCCGCGCCCTGCATATGCCCGCCTCCCTGCCGCCCGACGACCTCGGCCTTCCTGCTAATCCTGCCGCCCGTCCTGCCCCCGACGGGCTGCCGTTTGACGCGATGGCCGAGCTGGCCGCCAGCCTGCTGCCCGGCGCAGGCGAAGCACCCGCGCCCGACCCCGCCGCCGAGGGCACCGCCCGCGCCATTGCCCACTTCCAGGCCCGGCCCGACGCCGAGCTGTTTTACCTGGCCAGCCACGCGGCCCGCTACCCAGCCGCCGTGGGGGCCGCCGCCGTGGCCGAGCTGGAGCGCCGGGGCCTGCTGGCCGAATCCGCGCCGGCCGCCGCCGCGGCCCCCCAACCCGCCCCCGAAGCCTCCGAAACCTGGGCGCAGCTCGGCGGGCAGCTGCTCAAAGCCCTGTTCTGGCCCAGCGGGCGCTACTTTGCCGTGCCCCTGCTGCTCGACCTCAACCTGCTGGTTTATCTGCTGATGTGCGCCACCGGCGTCGGCCTCTTCGACCCCTCCGGCGACGAGCTGGTGCGCTGGGGCTCCAACGCCAGCTCGCTTACGTTGCACGGGCAGCCGTGGCGGTTGCTCACCAGCGTGTTTGTCCACGCCGGAATGTCACATCTTCTGCTCAACGCCTTTAGCCTGTGGCTGCTCGGCACGCTGGTCGAGGCCCGGGTGGGCACGGGCCGGGTGCTGGCCGTGTACCTGGCCAGTGGGGTGGCGGGCAGCCTGGCCACCCTCTGGTACCACAGCGCTGGCGTGAACTCGGCCGGGGCCAGCGGCGCCATTTTCGGCCTCTACGGCTTCCTGCTTCTGTTGCTGATTAGCCGCAAGATGGTCCTCAACAAGTTTGACCGCCGCGCCATGCTGGGCCTGGTGTTGTACCTAGTGCTGAGTAGTTTGATTTCCGGCATCAGCGGCAACACCGACAACGCGGCCCACGTGGGGGGCCTGTTGGCCGGTGGCCTGCTGGCCGGCCCGCTGGCGCTGTACCGTCTGCGAAAAGAGGAAGCATAGAAAAATTACATTTTTTACACAATTTTCATTTTAAGGCTGACGTTTTTGGTGTTCGGTTTTAGTCATATCCCAGCCGCGAAGCGGCGCAATGTTGGTAGCAGTGGACCAATCAGGCGGTCTAAGCCGCGAAATGGCGGCACCTCCCGCCCCGGTCAGGCGTACCGCGAGCGTGGGGAGGTGTCGCCGCGTCGCGGCTTGGATGTGCTTGCGCAGGACAACTACCAACATTGCGCCGCCTCGCGGCTGGGATATGATTAAAACCGAACACCAAATACCCGATACCGAACACCCAAAACCCAAAACCATGCAAGCCATTCAGCTAGATGCCATTAACCAACCAGTGGTACTACGCAACATTCCCCAGCCAATGCCGGCGGCGGGCGAGGTGCTGGTGCGCCTCCATGCAGCGGCCCTCAACCACCGCGACGTATTCATTCAGCGTGGGCAGTACGCGGGCATCCGGCTGCCCTGCATTCTGGGGTCGGATGGGGCCGGCACGGTGGCCGCCCACGGGGCCGCTGTGCCGGCGGGTACGCCCGCCGTGGGCGCGGCCGTCGTTATCAATCCCGGTTGGGACTGGGGCGACAACCCCCGCGCCCAGGGCCGCGACTTTCGGGTGCTGGGGATGCCCGACCCCGGCACGTTTGCCGAGTACATTGCGGTGCCCGCCCACTACTTGCGACCCCGCCCCGCGCACCTGGGCTGGGCCGAGGCCGCCGCGCTGCCGCTGGCGGGCCTCACCGCCTACCGGGCCGCCTTCGTGCGGGCCCAGGCCCAGGCCGGCGAGCGGGTGCTGGTGACGGGCGTAGGCGGCGGCGTAGCGCTGCTGGCCGCCCAGCTGTGCACGGCACAGGGCTGCGCGGTGTGGGTCACTTCCGGCGACGATGCCAAGCTGGCCCGCGCCCGCGCCCTGCCCGGCATCCGCGGCGGCATCAACTACAAGACCGAAAAGTGGGAAAAAACCCTGGTGCAGCAAGCCGGCGGCCCCTTCGACGTCATCATCGACAGCGCCGGCGGGGCCGCTTTCGAGGCCTTGCTCGACGCCGCCGCGCCCGGCGGCCGCATTGTGTTCTACGGCGGTACGCTGGGGGTCATTCCAGAGCTGCCGCCCGCCAAGGTATTCTGGAAACAGCTCTCCATCCTCGGCTCCACCATGGGCAGCGAGGCCGATTTTGACGCGCTGCTGGCGCTGGTGGCCGCCCACAAAATCACGCCTATTGTGGACGAAATCTTCCCGCTGGCCGCGGCCGAAGCTGGCCTGCGCCGCCTGGAATCGGGCGGCCAGTTTGGCAAGGTGGTGCTCGAAATTTGAGCGATGAAAAAGCTGGCGCCGGGGTCCGCATGAGCTGCCCAGACGAGTTGGTTGGACGCTACCTTTCAGTCAGTAAATTAATGCACAAAAACCGCCTTTGCTGGAATGCTAAGGCGGTTTTTTCTGTTGGAAGGTAACTGCAAACACCGCCCGTCAAGCGCGTATTTTTCCTCTCAAACTTCATCTATGAAAACCTCTGCCGAATACCTCGCCGCCCACGTTTTTGAGGCCCGCCGCCCGCGCCGTGACTTGCAGCCCGTGGTGGCCCTGCCCGACGCTGTGGCCGCCATCGAGCAAGCCCTGGCCGACGCCGAAAAGTACCGCTACTTGCTCATACGCGCCCTGCGCCGCGCTGCCGCCGATGAAGCGCCGCGCCCGTTGCTGCCCGTCGTCAATTTTGACACCGCAGATTTTGCCATCGAAGCCGTGCCTACCAACGTGCTGCCCTTGTATTCTTTATACCCCGCCGCCGCCGAACAGCGCATGGCCGCGTAGCTACGTCTGCCTTACAAGCTCGGCGGCCAGCGCGGCGGCTTGCTGCCGCAGCTCCGGCACGGCCGTCGATTCAAAATAGGCCGGGCGGCGGCTGGCGCCGAGGGTGAAAAGGTCGGGGGCGGGCTGGCCCTGGGCGTTGAGCAGCGCCCCGTGGGCGTCGGTAAGAATGCCCAGGCCCAAGGCGTCGGGCACCAGTGCGCCGGCCGCGCGCAGGCTCATCACCAACGGCGTATCAATGCGGCGGTAGTCGAGCAGCGGGCCGGTGCAGGCCACCACGTGCCGGGCCGTGAGCCAGGAGGTGGCTGCCTCGGCGCAGGCGCGGATGCGCACCCGCAAGTCGGGCCCGGCGGGCACAATCTCGCGCACGGCGCCCAACTTAAGGCGCACCGCGCCGCTCGTCATGAGGTGGTCGATGGCCGCCGCGTTTTCGGGTGGGCTGCGGTGGCGGGCCACGGCCCAGAGTCCGCCCAGGTGGCGCAAAAACCGGCGTTGCTCCGCCTGCGGCCAGGCCGCCCAAATGCGGCCCAGGTCGGGCCGGAGCGCGTCGAGCACCGCCCGCCAGCCAATGCCCTGCGCGGCCGCAGCGCGCGCGTGGCGCTTAAAAATGCGCATCACACCGGCCACGGTGGTTTCGTGGGTCAGCTCGGCGTAAAAATTGGGGTAGCTGGCGCTGGCCGGGCCGTGCGCCGCCGGCCCGCGCCCGTGCCGCGACACCACCGTGACGGGCCCCCGGTGGCCGTCCTGGCGTAGGGCCAGCAGCACGTCCACCGCCGTCAGGCCCGAGCCGATGAGCAGCACCGACTCGTCGGGGCCGATGCGGCGCAGGTTGCCGCTGGCCCAGGGGTCGGCGTGGTAGCCGGGGTGGGCCAGGTAGGGGCCGGGGCCGGCCGGTGGCGGCGGTGGGAAGTTGCCCAGGGCCAGCACCAGCACGTCGGTTTCGAGGGTACGGCCCGTGCTCAGGCGCAGGCGATAGCCGCCTTGGGGGCGGGCCTCAGTGGTTTCGGCGGTGGCCGGGTGCCACTGCACGCCCCGGCCGGCGCGGGTGGGGGCGGCCAAGACGGTGGCCAGCTCCTCGGCCAGGTAGCGGCCGTAGGTGGCGCGGGCAGCGAATTCGGGCACTCTCGCCGCAGATTCAGGCTGCGCCTGTAGCCACCGGGCAAAGTGCTGGGGCTGGTCAGGGTAAAGGCTGAGGGCCGCCGGGCGCACGTTCAAC
>JANXUO010000619.1 GCA_025356245.1 Hymenobacter sp. | reverse complement strand
CGCCCAGGTTGCGGTGCAGCGGCAGAATGTACTCGTCGGCCTCCAGCGCCAGGGTGCTACCCACCGAAATGGCTTCCTGCCCAATGCCCGAAAACCATTTGCTCACCTTGCCCTGGCGCAGCAGAATCAGCATTTTCTCCTCAATCAGCCGGGGCTTGAGCAGCTCGCGGTACAGGTGCAGTAGGGTGTCGGGGGCGTAGTCTTTCCGGTCGAAGGTCATCGGGTGGGGCGGGGTGGGAATGCGGGGGCAAAGGTAGCGGGCGGGGGCGTGGCGGTGGTATATTTGCTCCATGACCAAAGCCGAGCACATTGCCTACTGGCGCGAAGCCGCTGCCGACGACTGGCTGCCCGTGCAACGCATGGTAGCGGCGGGCAGCTACTCGCAAGGGTTGTTTTTTGCCTGGGTGATGGTGGAGAAACTCAGCAAAGCCCACTGGGTGCAGCACCACGCCGACACTGCCCGGCCGCCGCGCAACCAGCCCCTGCCCCTGCTTTGGCAGCAGGCGCACTTGGCCCCCGCCGCCGCCCACCTGGCCACGCTGGCCGAACTGAACCACCACAACCCGGCCAGCCTCTACCCGGCCCCCGGCCACCGCCGTGCCCCCGTGGCACCCGCTGCGGCCACGCGGCTGCTGGCCGATGTGGCCTCCCTCCGCGCCTGGCTGCTCAACGGCTTGCCCGCGCCGCACTAAGGGCCTGTTCAAACAGTTGGTACAGCCGCCGGGTGCGGGCGGGGTTCGGGAACCTTCCGCCCCGAAAACTTCATCGACTGGAACCCCTTCGGGCAGGAAATTAAGCGCACGGGCATCGTAGTCGTGTAGCCGCCGCCCCCACGGCCCCCTAACGCCAAAAAGCCGCTGCCCCCACCGGGCAGCGGCTTTTTGGTTTTCAAACCGAGCCGAACGCCCCTACTCCAGCACCACACGCTTGACGACGACGCCCGCCGGCGTGGGCAGGCGCAGCACGTAGAGCCCAGGGGCCAGGCCGCCGAGGGCCAATTCGGTTTCGGGACCGGTGATGGCGACGGCTAGCACCTGCTGACCTAAGCTGTTGTAGAGGCCCGCCGGAGCCGTGGGTCGCAGGCCAGCCGACACCCGCAGCGTGGCTGCACGGCGTGCGGGGTTGGGGTAAATGCTGAATTGGGCGCTCGCGGCAGGGCTGGCCGCAGCCAGCGGGCGGGCCAGCACAACGGGGTAGTCCTCGGTTTCGCCGCTGCCCGGAAAATTGGTGCAGGCATCGCCGGGACCGTTGCCGGCACCGGCGGCGCGGGTACGCAGGCGCATTCGGGTGCCCCCCAGTGTGGCCGTGGCCGGCACCGTAAACGTGGCCGTGGTGGCCCCCGATGCCCGCGTGCCCACCGCCGTGTACTCGCTTGGCTCGAACACGTAGTTCTGGTTGTAGTCTATCCAGAGCGACACATCGGCCGGGCTGCCGTCCAGCGTCAGGAAAAGCTGGTAGGTTGTGCCCGTATGCAGCGTGGCAGTTGGTATTCGGGCAAAGGCAAAGTCGGTATAGGCTTGTAGGCCGTCCGTATTGCATAACGAATTGGGAATATTGTTGAGCGCCGTACCCGCAATGGCCGTGCGGTTAATGTTGGGGCCCGTGCAGTTGAGGTTGCCCCCCAGGCCGGTGAGGCAATACCCGGTGCCGGGGTTTTGAATAGTGATGAAAAACGGCTCCGCATACGTAGCGCCCAGCGTTTGACCAATGCGCACGTAGTACGTTTGGCCTGGTATGAGTCCAACGAGAGGCAACGTGAGGGTGACGCTGTTGGTACTGCTAAAGCCAACATGCCGGGTGCAGCCCAGCCGCTGAAACCCCCCGGTGCAAGTACCCGAAAAGGCATCAACCAAGACGGTGCCCTGCTCGCTCATCAGAACCACCACGTCGTGGGTGGGCAGGGTGGCTACAAAACGGTACCAAACGTCTTGGTTGATGGGTACTGTGCACGCGGCGGTAGGCGCGGGAACCGGGGTTGATACCGTTCCGAAGTTGCTGTCGCCGCCCACTCTTGCGGGGTTGGTGCCCGCCACCAACAGCACGGCATTGGCGCATTCGTCGTTGGCGGGCGAACCGCTTGGGGTTTGAAAACCCACGCCCACGGCCGAAGATACCAGCCCAGGGCCACAATTGGCCGTCACGCTCGCCGCGCTAAGTTTTCCGCCGAGCAAGCCGGTCAGTTGCACCGGCGACCCGGCCACCAGCAACGTATAGATTGGGTTCGCCGTGCCAGTGAATTGGTCGTACGCCACCGTATAATTTACTGCTCCTGGCACTGGCGCAAATGTGAACGTGGCAGCAGTTGCCGTCAGGTTGGAGATGGCCAAACCGGAAGGCGCCGGGCACGCGGCCACGGCCCCAATCGTGACGGTGTAGTCCTCCGTTTCGCCTTGCGCAAGCAGCAGCGTACAGGCGCCTCCGGGCCCTAGTACGGACGAGTTGGCGTCCTCCGAGCGCAGGCGCAGGCCTGTGCTTCCCGGCACGGCGTTCAGCGGCACCAAAAAGCTGGCGGAGTACGTGGTGGTGCCGTTGGCTGCCGCCCGTGGCAACACCACTTCGTTGGCATCAAACGCATTGTTCTGGTTGAAGTCCACCCAACCCATCACGTAGTCCGACACGGTAGAACCGGCCAGCCGAACGGCGATTTGATAAACCACTCCGGGGCGCAGGGTGGCGGTAGTGCTGCCAATGGCCGGCCAGTTGGTGTAGGCCGGGCCGCACGGTGGCGACTGGTTTCGGTTGTCGAAGCCGGTTCCTTGAATTTCGACCGCCGTGATGGCCGCCGAGCCGCACCCCCCGCCCAGGCCCGTGCTGCAATACCGGGTGGGCGTTTGCAGCGCGGCCGTGGCCACGGGTGCCGTTTGGCCGCTGGCCGCGCACGGGGCCGTCACGGCCACGGTGTAGGCCGTGCCTTGGGCAAGGCCCGCGAGCTGAATGGGCGAGGCGGTGCTGGCGGTGGTTTGCAAAAACCCGTTTGGGCCGCTCACCGTCACCGACACCGGGGCCGTGTTGTTGATGCCCGGCGTGTAGGGCAGCGTGGCGGTGGTGGGGCTGCCGTAAGTGGGGGTGCCCAGCGCGGGCGGGGCGCAGGTGGGTTGGCCGGGCCCGTCGGTGAGGCAGATGGTGAACGGCCCGGTGGGGTCGGCCGGGGCATAGCCGGCCACCCGCACGTAGTAGCGGGTGTTGGGCCGCAGGGCGCCCGTGGTCAGGCGCGGGGCCACCGTGTTGGACTGCCCCGACGACGAGGCCGCCACCACCGCCAACGGCCCCGTGCAGCTGCCGGCGGCCATCAGCTCCACCAGCCCCGCCGGGTTGCCGCTCACCGTGAGCGTGGCCCCGAAGCTGGCCGGCCCCGTGGCCGCCGTGGTAAAGGCAAACCACACGTCGTGCGGCGCACCCGCATTGGCGTACCCGTTGGGCACGGTCGTCGTCGCGTTCTGGTTGGTGCTGGTGGTGGGGGCCGTGCACAGCCCCCCCTGGGCCGTGAGAACCACGGCCCCGCAGGGGTCGTCGTTGGCGGGGGCCTGGGCGCGGGCCGCGCCCAGCGCCAGCCCGAAACAGCCGGTAAGGGCCAGCGCCAACCGGCGCAGCTGGCCATTCAAAGGGGTAAGTTTTTTCATGGGAAGGGAGGGAAAGGGAAGTGAAGGAAAGAAACCAGTGCCTACAAGGTCAATCGAAAAGTTACACACCCACTCGCCACGGCCGGTAGCCTTGCCGGGTGCCCGGCAACCGCCCATGCCGGGGCAGGTAGGCCCGCCGGGTGCCCGGCAACTACCCATGCCGGGGCAGGTAGGCCCGCCGGGTGCCCGGCAGGCCTGCCTGCCCTGGCACGGCACCTTGCCGGGTGCCCGGCGGTGCCCCATGCCGGGGCAGGGTGCCCTACGCCTTGGGTTTGGCAGCGCGCGACGTGCGGTTGGGCAGCAGGCCGTAGTTGAACAGGGCCGCCGCCTGGGCCGGGGTGCGCGCGTAGGCGGCCAGGCCGGTGCAATGCACGTCCCACAGGGCTTCGCAGAGGGCCACGGCCTTGGGCCCGAGCTGCTGAATGAGGCCCGCCACGGCGTTTTCGCCCGTGTCTTTGGCATCGGCCACGGCGCGGTAGGCTTCGAGCAGCTTGCGGGCGGCCTTGCCGGGGGCCGCCGTGAGCTTGGGGGCGGCGGCCTCCAGGGCCTGCACGTAGGCCTCGAACTTGGCCAGACGGGTGCCCTTGGTGGCCTCGGTAAGCCCCCCGAGCTGGGCGGGGTAGATGGCCTTGAGGCCCACGGCGTCCTTAAAATAAGCGGGCCGGATGGTCACGACGTCGGTTTCGGTGAGGAAAGCGTGGATGGCCGTCCACTGCGTGTCCTCGGCCAGCGTGTTGTCCTGGCTGCCGCCGCCACCGGTGGTGCGCTTGGCCACGTCGGTCAGAAACGCGGCTTGGGCCGTGCCGAGCGGGGCGGCCAGCGCGGCCAGGGCGGGCGGCGTGCCGGCGGCCTTGAGGGCATTGACGGTGTAGAGCGCAAAATCGGCGAACCGCGCCCGGCCGCACACGATGTTGAGGAAATGGTTGGCGTACTTGTCGTCGTAAAGCATGGGCAGTGAGGAAAGAGGGGGAATGAAAACGCGGCGATTGGCCGGGCCAAAGGTGGGCGAAAAAAGCGGAACCACCAAACGCCGCGGCGGAACCGTCCGCCGCCGCACCGGGTTTGCGCTCTGCCCGGCCACCGGTGCGCGCACTTCCGGGTTTGACGGCCTGCCCCCGCCCCGGCCGTACCTTTGGCAACGGCATTGCTTCGGCCTTTCTCCCCGCCCCGCTCCCTATGAACAACATTTTATCCGATGTTTTTGCCCTGACCTACGAGCCGGCCCCCAACCTGCTGGTGGGCCGCTGGCTGCACGACGTGGCCGACCGCAGCCTGCTGCCGCCGCAGGAAGAGCTGCTAAAGGCCGCCCTGCACCACAACCGCTGCCGCTTCTGGCTGCTCGACATGCAGACGCAAAGCGAGTTTTCGCCCCTGCTTCTGGAGTGGCTGGGGGCCATGCTCACCCAGCAGGTGGTGACGGTGCTCGGCTCGCCGGTGTTTGTGGCCTGCGTGGCCGCCGAGCACCACCGCGTCGAAATTGAGAGCATGACCACTGAAACCCTGCTCCGCCAGCAGGCCCGGCACGAGTTTTACCCCTACTTCTTCGACAACGAAGCCGATGCCCGCACCTGGCTCGCCACCAGCCAAACCTACGAATACCACCCGCCCCGCCGCTAAGGGCCGCGCCCCAAAGCCCCCGGCACGGGTTAGTTACTGATGTTACGCAGCCTGTTGCTTATTGCTTGTTTGAAGGTCTTGAACCAGTTTCGAGGCTAAAAACCAACCGGAAAATAGAAACAAGTTGAAACGACAGCCGCCAAAATAGCCCGCGTACCATCAGTTAATTCGTACCCCCCATCCGCTTCGCATCGTTCTACTTGCTGCTGCTTGCGGTGGTGCCGGGCCGCGCCCAAACCGTTGCCCCCACCCGGCCCAACTGGAGCGTGGGCGTGCGCGGTGGCCTGGGCCTAAGTGCCTACTTCGACTGTAGCAACTACGCGTTGTGGAGCGGCGGTGCGCTGGCCGGCCGCTACTTGCCCCGTGCCCACTGCAGCCTGGTTGCCGAAGCCCTGCTCGATGGCCGGCAGACGTACCAGCACACGGCGGGTGCCGGCAGCCCTTGGGCCGAGGAAACGGCGGCCTATTTGTTCGTGCCCGTCGGCATTCGCACCGGCCACCCCAACAGCGTAGCGCATGTGCTGCTCCAAGCAGGGCCGGTGCTGGCCCTGGGCAGCACCGACGTGTCGGCCGATGGCTACCAGCCCCGGCGCGTAACCGCCGTTGCCGTGGCGGGCGTAGAAATCCGCCTCAACCCCCTCGCCCAACCGCACGAAGTACTCTTGGGCTTGCAGCTCCGCGAGGGCCTCACCCCTACTGCCGACCTCACCAACCCCGACCCCTACGCCCCGCAGCCCCCATACAGTTACTTTTGGTGGACTGGCCTGACCCTGTCCTGGGTTTGGCACCGCGATGGCGCCATGCCAGAGTGAGCGCGCTAGGAGCTTTTGACCGGTGGGCGGTTGCTCACGTTGAATGCCCGACCGGGGCGAGTAATTCCCAAGCCGCTATTACCAACATAAAGTCATGATAAACTTCTCCGAATTCACCCTCGCCAACGGCCTGCGCTGCATCGTCCACGAAGATTTTTCGACCCCGATGGCCGTCCTCAACGTGATGTACGACGTGGGCTCGCGCGACGAGGACGCCCAGCACACCGGCTTCGCCCACTTGTTTGAGCACCTCATGTTCTCGGGCTCGGTCAACATCCCCAGCTACGACGAGCCCTTGCAGCGGGTGGGCGGCGAAAACAACGCCTTCACCAGCAGCGACGTCACCAACTACTACCTCACCCTGCCCGCCGCCAACCTCGAAACCGGCTTCTGGCTCGAATCGGACCGGATGCTCAACCTCGCCTTCTCGGAACAGGGGCTCGATGTGCAGCGCAAGGTCGTGGTCGAGGAGTTCAAGCAGAGCTACCTCAACCAGCCCTACGGCGACGTGTGGCTCCAGCTCAAGCCCCTCGCCTACCAGGTACACCCCTACCAGTGGAACACTATTGGCAAGGAGATTTCGCACATCGAAAACGCCGTCATGGCCGACGTGCGGGCCTTTTTTGCCAAGCACTACGCCCCCCAGAACGCCGTGCTGGTAGTGGCCGGGGCTGTGAGCACCGCCGAGGCCCGGCGCCTGGCCGAAAAGTGGTTCGGCCCCATTGCCGGCGGCCCCCGCTACGAGCGCCAGCTGCCCGCCGAGCCACCCCAAACCGCCGCCCGCCACGCCCGCGCCACGGCCCCGGTGCCGCTCTCGGCCCTCTACAAAGCCTACCACATGCCCGCCCGCCCCGACGACCGATACTACGCCGTGGACCTGCTCAGCGACGTGCTGGGCCGGGGCAAGTCCTCGCGCCTGCACCAGCGCCTGGTCAAGGAGCAGGCGCTGTTCAACAACGTTTCGGCCTCCGTGTCGGGCTCGCTCGAGGCCGGCCTGCTCGTGGTGAGCGGCAAGCTCAACGCCGGCGTCTCGCTCGAAGCCGCCGATGCCGCCGTCGAGGCCGTCATCGCCGAGTTCCGTACCGCCGACGTGGACGCCCAGGAGCTGCAAAAGGTAAAAAACCAGGCCGAAAGCAGCCTGGTCTTCGGCGAAATCGACCTCCTCAACCGCGCCCTCGGCCTGGCCTACGCCAAGCTCATCGGCGACGTGAACCTGGTGAACGACGAGGGCCGCCGCATCCAGGCCGTGACTGAGCCCGCCGTGCGCCAAGCCGCCGAGCTGGTACTACGCCCGGAGAATTGCAGCACGCTGTACTACGAAGCGGTGTAAAGTATCCACCTGCTGGCGCGCGTTTTTAACGCGCGCCAGCATCAAACAAGAAACCGGCCCGGCCGCGCACTGTGCGCAACCGGGCCGGTTTCTTGTTTACTAACGAGGCCGAATTACTGCCCCAGGGTGGTGTCGGCGGGCTTTTTGCGGGGCGGCACCACGCTGTAGGGCACCATTTTTTTGTTGGTTTGGAGGCGAACGCCCATGCCGGGGGCGGCGTACACGATGCTCTCGGGGCGGTCCACGAACGGCACCTCGGCGGAGGCAGTGGGCTTGGCCTCGGCGGTGGCTACCGGGGCGGGCGTGGCCTCGGCCAGGATGGGCCAGCCCTCAGCATCGCGACGGATTTGGGCCACGGCGGCCTTGGCTTCTTTGCGGGCCAGGCGCTTGGTTTTTTTGGTGCTGCGGCGCTCGGCGCGGGCCACGGCCTTCGCCGATTTGGCCGTTGCCTTAACCGGCGTGGTTTGGGCCGAAGCGCCGCTTACAACAGTGGCGGCCAACAGGAGGATGAGCAGGGAGCGGAACATAGCGCGGTAGGGGAAAAGTGTGGGAGAGGTCAACCCTCAAGACGAAGACCGTGCCAAAGCTGCCAATCCGGGCGCGGCCCTACTTGCCGCTGCCTAGCGTAGTGCCGGGTTTGGCGGTGGGCTTGGCGCTGTTGTAGCCCCCCGTGTTACCGCCGGAATTGATGTTGGTGGGCATTCCGGGGGCCGCGTAGCCGCCCTGGGCCTGGGCCTTGGCATCGGAGCTTTGCATGGCCGTATCGCGGGGAGCCGTGCGGCTGTTGTCGGCCGGCACGGGCGCGGTACTGACGGTGGTGGCCTTGGTGGCCGTGCGGCGCTTGGTGGTGCTGCGGCGCTTGTGCGCCGTGGCTTTATGGGCGGTGGCTTTGTGGGTTTTGGTGGTGGCTTTGTTTTTCACCACCACGGCCTGCACCGGCGGGCGCGTGGAAGTTGTGCGAGTGGAAGACGAAGTGGTTGTGGCGGTTTTCGTGGTTTTGACAGGGGCGGTTTGGGCGCCGGCAG
>JANXUO010000132.1 GCA_025356245.1 Hymenobacter sp. | reverse complement strand
CGCACCTCGACCTCGAAATCGACCCCAAGCTGGCCTGGGCGCTGCGCAACCGCCACCTGTTTCCGGTGGACGTGAACACGGCCCCGCGCGAGATGATTTTGCGCATCCCGGGCGTGGGGTCGCGCTCGGCCGAGCGCATCGTGCAGGCCCGCCGCTTCGCTTCCCTCACCTACGACCACCTCAAGCAGCTGGGCGTGGTGCTCAAGCGGGCCAAGCATTTTTTGGAATGCCGCGGCATGGCCCAGCCCAAGCTCGGCGAGCTGGACGAGCAGAGCATCCGGCGGCAAATTCTGTTCGGCGGCAAATCGGTGCGCTCGGCGCTGGTTACGCAGCAGCTCGACTTGTTTGCGGTGCCTGCCTGAGCCGTTGGCTGCCTGTTTGATTTTTTCACAGGGCTGAGGCCCGCTCTTTTGCCCTTTTTAGCTTGTTTTCGCCATGAAAATTCTGCCCTTCGTTGCCTCGTCCCAGCCCGCTTTTTCGGCTAAAGTCACGCGTTTTTCGTGTTGCTGCCGCATCTCGGAGCTGATGCCACTGGTGCGCCAGCTGCACAACGAAGCCCGCGCTGCCCGCCAGACCCGCGAGGTGCAGGGCTTGCAGCAGGCAGCGTAGGGCAGAGGGCTGCTTGGCAGCAGGTCATCTCAATTGATTGAGCGCGTGAGCTAACAATCGTCAAACCGTTTGCTTGCGGTTTAGCCGCGGCGTAGCCCCAGCCGTTCCACGGTTTCACCCTCAAAATCGAACTCGATGAGCACGGCCGGAGCATCGCCCTCTACCCAGCCGTCGTGGCCGGGGGCAATGGCCACCACCTGCGGGGCCACGTAGTGCTCGATAACGCCGTCGGCGTATTGGATGCTGAGGCTGCCGGCGGCCAGAAAACCCACGTGGGCGTGCTGGCACAGGGCGGTGCCCACCACGGGCTGCATGTCTTTCGACCAGCGGAAGCCCGCCGGGTACACCAGGCGCTTCACGCGCGAGTTGCCGGTGCGCACCACGTCCACCTGTACGGTGCCCACCACGCGGCGGTCGGCGCCTTTCAGCGGCGCAAGCAAAGAATCGGGGTTCATAAAATTGCGTTGAAGGGGGAGGTATCCGGCCACTGCCGGTTGTTGCGCTAAAGGTAAACGTACGGCCGCTAACCTGGCGCGGTGCCGGGCGGCCCGACGGCCATTTTCTTTGTCTTCCATGAAACCAGTTTCAGCCCGTGCCAAGGGCGGCTTGCCTGCGCCGGCCACCGCCCGCCCGGCCGCGCCGGCCCTCACCGCGCCGCCCGCCGACTACACCTACGACGGCACATTTGAAGGCCTGCTGACGGTGCTGTTCAGCATTTATAGCCGCAAATCGGCCCCCAACAGCATCCAGAACGCCGCAGCCGCGCAGGGCGGCTTGTTTGTGCGGCCCGAATTCATCGGCACCGACGAGGCGGCCGCCACCCGCGTCTGGGACGGCCTGCTGCGCACGATGGACGCCGAGGCCCGCGCCCGCCTCTACCACGTTTTTCTGAGCGAAGACGCGGAGCGTGAGCTGCTTATTTTTCGTTACGTGGACCTGGCCCTGCGTCTGGCCGTGGACATCAGCACGAACTACGCCGACGCCACCGTGCGCCGGGTGCAGCGCCTGGCCCAGCAAATGTTTCGCGAAAAGCACCGCATGGAAGCCTTCGTGCGTTTCGAAAAAACCCAGGACGAGCTGTTCCACGCCACCATCGAGCCCGATTTTGACGTGCTGCCGCTCATCGCCGCCCACTTCACCAAACGCTACGCCGACCAGCGCTGGCTCATCTACGACAAGCGCCGCGGCTACGGCCTTTACTACGACCTGACCCGCACCGACATCGTGCAGTTTGAAACCAGCACCGCCCCCAACCCCACCGCCGTTGCCGCCACGGTGCTCGACGAGCGCGAGCCGCTTTTCCAGGTACTGTGGCAGGCGTACTTCGACCACGTAAACATCCCCGAACGCAAAAACATGAAGCTGCACCGCCGCCACATGCCCCTGCGCTACTGGAAATACCTGAGCGAGAAGCAGCCCCGCGCCCAGCCCTTCACACCCATTCAAAACAAGCAGCCCGTGGCGGGCAAGGAGGTGCAGGCCGGGCAGAAACGGCTGCCGGAAGCAGTCGGAGGCAAGACGGGCACGGCCGGGGCTGGCAGCGCTGGCGACAGTTTAGCGCAAAGCGCGTAACTGTCAGCCAACAAGTTGCGCGAGTTTGTAACTCGCCCGCCAAACGATGCCCACGCGGCCTCTAATCGGCAAGCTACCAACTTGCCCAACGCATGGCCACACCGTTACGCCCTTCGCGCTGAAAGGTGGGCATCGCCCGTATATTTACGCCCGAACCCATCATAATTTCCTCATGAAGCACTTTTTACCAATCTTGCTCCTTGTTTGGGGCGTAGCGGCCAGCCATCGGGCGGCCGGGCAATTCATTCGCATTAAAGAACCTACGTTTGAGCAGCCCGTCGATAATCCGAAGGAAACCTACTGCGGCACCCCCGACATCACGGAAGAATACCTGGAGGCCAACCCCGAAATCAGGGCGCGGCTGAAAGCCATCGAGGCCTAGACCCAACAGTACGTAAAAGATAACGAGGATGTTAGCCAGAAGGATGTAGGGCCGCAGCGAACGCTCATTACCATCCCCGTGGTGGTTCACGTCATCTATAACAAATCCGACGAAAATCTGGATGAAGAGGTCATTCGCTCGCAAATTAACGAGCTGAACCTGGCTTTTCGCGGTGCGCTGAAACCCGGCCCCAACGCCCACCGCAGCTTATCACCGCTGCCCGCCCCCTTTGCCGCGCGCGTGGGCGATGCGCGGGTGCAGTTCTGTCTGGCCACCCGCGACCCCAATGGTCAACCCACCAACGGCATCACCTACCGCAACAATACCGACAGCACACAGTATCAGGCACTCAGCGACAGTGCGGTGAAGCACACCGCCACCGGCGGCACCGATGCCTGGAACACGGCCCATTACCTCAACATTTGGTGCCACGCAGCATCCAGCCGGGCCGTATTTCCCGGAACGGCTTCCGACCCCCGTGAAGATGGCATCATCATGAACTACGCCGACCTTGGGCCGGGCCACGCGGCCCTGCGCCCTCGGCACGCCTTGGGCCGGGTGGCTGCGCACGAAGTGGGCCATTGGCTCAACCTGCGGCATATTTGGGGCTTGCCAACCAAGTTTATGAATTGCACCGACTCCGACTACGTGAGCGATACGCCCAATCAGTTCGAGAGTGATACCGGCAACCCCCCCTTTCCGGTCTTTTCGAATCCTCCTTGCCCAAACGAACCCGACGGCGATATGTTCATGAACCACATGGACTACACGGACGACGACAGCAAGCTCATGTTCAGCCGCTACCAGGCCCTGCGGATGCAGGCCAGCTTCGCGCCGACGACGCTGACCCGGCAGGGCGGCTACCGCGAGTCGCTCCGCAGCTCGCCGGGCCTGTGCCCCACCCTGAGCATCACCAGTCAGTCGGGCTGGCTGCCCACGACCATACAGGCCGGCGACCGAACCGACTACGGCTTCCGCGTCAATCCCTTCTCTCCCGCCTGCGGCGGCGGCAGCATCCGGTACGCGTGGCGCGCCACCGGCGGCTGGACCGTGACCGATTCCAGCCAGTTTTACCCCCACATCATTCCGAGCGGCAACAGCGCCAGCGTCATCACCCTGACCGGCACCTACACCAACGCCCAGGGCTTTAGCTTCCCGCTCAACACGGTGCAGTATGTTGTGAACTACATTCAGGCGGTGGGAATGCCGGCCGACCCCGACCAGCCCGCCGCGCCGGCCCCGACGCCGGTGTTTACGAGTGCGGCGGCGGCGCTGTGCCCCAACACCAGCTACGCGGCCACGGTGGCCCCGGTGGCCGGGGCCAGCAGCTACGTTTGGACGGTGCCGGCCGGCTTCACCTACCAGGGGCAGCCCGTGACGGGTCCCATCACCACCACCGCGCCCGCCCTGACCGTTGCCCCCACCGCCGCCCTGGCTGGGGGCATCTACCTGTTGCAGTGCCAGGCGCTGGTGCCCAATCGCACCCCGTCGGCGCTGGCGGCGGTGCCGCTTACCGTCAACGGCGGCCCCCGCTACCGCATCGTGGATTCGGACGCCAACCAACGCACGGCCCAGGGCATCGTGTGCCAGCGCAACCGCATTTTTCTGGAGTTGGAGCCGGTGGGGCCGACGGTGCCGGGGGCCGTCAATGTGTTTCCTGATAGCATTACTTGGCGTTCAAGCATTCGGGCCAATATAATCATTATTGGTAGGTATAGCATTAATTCGCAAGTCGAATACCAAACCGTTGATGACACTAGCAGAGTTTTTACGGTGACGGTGGGGTACACTGACCCTTGCAACGGCAACAGGAGGATAACCACAGACCCCTACATCGCCAGAACGGCCCCGGCGAACACCAATTCGCTGTCCAACGGCTATAGTTGCACCACTTACCCGTGGCGTCAGTCGCCGCCGGTTTTGCCCCCGTCGGCCCCGTACCCCAACCCGGCGGCGGACCGCCTGCACCTGCCCGGCTACCGGGGGGCGGTGGCGGTGTACGACCACCGGGGCCAGCCGGTGCAGCGCCTGCTGGCCCCCGGCACCGAAGCGGGCGCAACTTTGGACACGAGCGCTTGGCCCGCGGGCTTGTACGTGGTGACGGGCCGCAACCTGCTGGGCGCGTGGCAGCGCCACAACGTGCAAATCCAACACTGAGGAAAAGCCGCCGCTGACCAGGGACATGGCCTCCCCGGCCGACGGCGGCTTCCCCGTCCTTTTCCAGCTTTCGGTATGAGAAACATCGTCAAAACGGGGGCAATGGTCGCCCTTTTGGTGGGGGCGTCGGCTTTTGCGGTCAAAGCGCAAAGCCCGCGCCTCGACCCCTCGTTCGCCCTTACGAGCGCCGGGAGCGCCCAAGGGGCGGCGTTCATCGGCGACATGCTGCTCCAGCCCGACGGCAAGATTGTCGTGTCCGGCGACTTCACCAGCATTAATGGCCGCCCGGCCCCCGGCGTGGCCCGGCTGCTGCCCGATGGGCAGGTGGACACCGCTTTTGCCGCGCCTCCCATCAACGGGCTGGTGGTCGCCCTGGCCCTGCAAGCCGACGGTAAGCTGCTCGTGGGCGGGCGCTTCACGACCGTGGGCGGGCAGTCCCGCGTCGGCCTCGCCCGGCTCCTGCCCACGGGTGCGCTGGACCCCGGCTTCCTGCCGCCTTACGCCGGAGGCCCTCCCCCTTATGCGTACACCACCGTGGAAAAAATTGTTGTGCAGCCGGGCCGGGGGATTTTGCTGCTGGGGGACCTAATAACGGGCACTAGCCCCGTGCATTTCGCGGCCCGTCTGCTGGAAGCGACGGGGGCGCGGGACGCTACGTTCCGGCCGGGCTTCAACACTTTCGGCTGCAACGACGTGCTGGTGCTGCCCAGCGGCGGGCTGGTGTTTTCCGGGGCGCCGCGCTTGCTCAACGGGCAGCCGTGCACGGTGTGGGCCACGCTGCCCGACGGGGCGCTCGACCCGGCCTTCGTGCCCCTGCCCGGCCCCAACGCCCCCGCGGCGGCCTACGGGCTGGCCCGCGACCCGGCCACGGGCGAGTTGTACGTAATAAGGGACGCGCCCACCGGCACCCTCGACCGCGAGCCGCTGCGGCTGCGGCCCGACGGCGTGCCCGACCCCGCGTTCCGCATCGCGGGGGCGTTCCCGCAGGCCTTCGGCGGGGCCATGTCCCTGGCCGTGCAGCCCAACGGCCGCCTGCTGATGGGCGGCGTCTTTTCCGTGGCCGGCGGCGGCTACTACGGCTCGGCGCGGCTGCTGCGCAGCGGGGCGCTCGACGCGAGCTACGACCCGCGCCTGGGCCCCGGCTCGGGCGTGGCCAAGGCGCTGGTGCAACCCGACGGCAAGCTGCTTTTCGCCGGCTACTTCCGGCAGGCCGGCGGCTTTCTGCTCGACGGCCTGGCGCGGATGCTCGACCCCAACGTGCTGCTCGGCGCCCGCGCCCCCGGCCCGGCCGCCGGGGCGGTGGAGGCCTGGCCCGTGCCGGCCCGCGAGGCGCTGCACCTGCGCCTGCCCGCTGGCCGGGCGGCGCGGCACCTGGCCCTGCTCGACGCGCTGGGGCGGGTGGTGCTGCGCCAAGCCGTGCCCGCGGGCCAGGGCGCCCCGGTGCTGCCCGTGGCGGGCCTGGCACCGGGCGGCTACCTGCTGCGGGTGGACTTTGCCGAGGGTGCTCCCGCCTACCGCCGCGTGGCGGTGGAGTAGGCGGGGGCGTACTTTGCTGTTGTGGTGTACCCCAACCCGGCGGCGGACCGCCTGCACCTGCCCGGCTACCGGGGGGCGGTGGCGGTGTACGACCACCGGGGCCAGCCCGTGCAGCGCCTGCTGGCCCCCGGCACCGAAGCGGGCGCGATTTTGGACACGAGCGCTTGGCCCGCGGGCTTGTACGTGGTGACGGGCCGCAACCTGCTGGGCGAGTGGCAGCGCCACAACGTGCAAATCCAACACTGAATGAAAGCCGCCGTGGGCCGGGGCCGCTACCGTCCCTGGCCACTGGCGGCTTCCCCGTCCTTTGCTAGCTTTTGGTATGAAAAACAGCGTCAAAACCGGGGCAATGGTCGCCCTTTTGGTGGGGGCATCGGCTCTTGTGGTCGAGGCGCAAAGCCCGCGCCTCGACCCTTCGTTCGCCCTCACAAGTGCCGTGCGCACGCCAGGTACCCAGCAGGCGGCGTACATCAGCGAGATGGTGCTCCAGCCCGACGGCAAACTCGTCGTGTGCGGCAACTTTCGCGAACTTAACGGTCGCCCGGCCAACCGCGTAGCCCGGCTCTTGCCCGACGGGCAAGTGGACACCACCTTCAATGCCCCCGCGACCGCCGCCGCTCCCCCGGCCTTCAATCTGATTCGAAGCATCGCCTTGCAGGCCGACGGCAAGCTGCTCATCGGCGGCGATTTCACGACCGTGGGCGGGCAGTCGCGCATCGGCATCGCCCGGCTCCTGCCTACGGGTGCCTTGGACCCTGGCTTCTTGTCGCCCTTTGGCGGCGGTCCGCCTCCTTTTGCTTACAGCAACGTAGAAAAGATAGTTGTGCAGCCGGGCCGGGGCATCCTGCTGCTGGGGGGCCTGACACCGATAGGTAGCACAGGTCCAGGCACTGTTTTCGCGGCCCGTCTGCTGGAAGCGACGGGGGCGCGGGACGCCACGTTCCGGCCCGGCTTCAACCCCTTTGCCTGCTACGACGTGCTGGTGCTGCCCACCGGCGGCCTGGTGTTTTCCGGGGAACCGCGCCTTTTCAACGGGCAGGACTGCACGGTGTGGGCCACCTTGCCCGACGGGGCGCTCGACCCGGCCTTCGTGCCCCTGCCCGGCCCCAACGCCCCCGGGGCGGCCCGTGGCCTGGCCCGCGACCCGGCCACGGGCGCGTTGTACGTTATCCGCGACGCGGCGGGCGGCCCCCTCGACCGCGAAGTCGTGCGGCTGCTGCCCACCGGTGCGCCCGACCCCGCCTTTGGTTTTACCACCGCGTTCGCGCCGGGGCTGGGCGGACCCAACTCGGTGGCCGTGCAGCCCAACGGCCGGGTGCTGCTCGGCGGCGACTTCCCCCTGGTTGGCGGCGGCTTCTACGGCTCGGTGCGGCTGCTGCCCGGCGGGGCGCTCGACCCCAGCTACGACCCGCACCTGGGTCCCGGCCGGGGCGGCGTATACAAGGTGCTGGTGCAGCCCGACGGCAAGCTGCTCTTTGCCGGTGGCTTCACCCAGGCCGGGGGCTTCGCCCTCAACGCCCTGGCCCGGATGCTGGCCCTCAACGTGCTGGCCGCCCGGGCCCCGGCCACCGACGGGGCCGAGGCGGTGGAGGCCTGGCCCGTGCCAGCCCGCGAGGCGCTGCACCTGCGCCTGCCCGCCGCCCGGGCGGCTCGGCACCTGGCCCTGCTCGACGCGCTGGGGCGGGTGGTGCTACGGCAGGACGTGCCCGAAGGCCAGTACGCCCCGGTGCTGCCCACGGCGGGCCTGCCGCCGGGCGGCTACCTGCTGCGGGTGGACTTTGCCGAAGGCCTGCCCGCCTACCGCCGCGTGGCGGTGGAGTAGCGGGCGGCAATTGCGGCGGCGCAACGTCCGTGTTTCCGGTGGCACCCGCTGATGGTTGCCAGAAATCTTTTTTCTAGTACCTAAACCGCTATGAAACAACTACTCCAAAGGCTGGCTTTTGCGCTGTGGTGCATGGGCCTGTCGGGTGTTGCCCAAGCGCAAGGCCCCGCGCTCGACCCCTCGTTTGCCATTACCAGCGCCGTGGGAACGCTGACTCCCGCTTCTCCTTACCTGAATGGCATGGTGCGGCAGCCCGATGGAAAAATCATCGTGGCCGGCGACTTGGCCGTGTTCAACGGAGTGCCCGTGAACCGGGTAGTTCGCCTGCTGCCCAACGGGCAGGTGGATGCTACCTACCAAGTGGCCCCGATTGACGGCTTTGTGCTCGACCTGGCCTTGCAACCCGACGGTAATCTGCTGCTGGGCGGTCGTTTCACGAACGTGGGCGGGCAGCCCCGCTTCGGCCTCGCCCGGCTGCTGTCCAACGGCACGCTCGACGCGGGCTTTGCGCCGCCGCTGGGCCGAACCCCTACTTATGCGAGTGCAGTGGAAAAAATAGTGCTCCAGCCGGGGGTGGGCATCATCGTCTCCGGCGACCTGGCCCTGCCAGCGGGCACGGCCGCCTCCCGCCTGGTTCGCCTCACCGAAACCACCGGGGCGCTCGACCCCGCGTTTCCGACCTTCCCGCTCTTCATCGACGTTTTCGACGTGTTGCCGCAGCCCAACGGCAATCTGGTGTTTGCCAGTAACCCGCGCCGCCTGGGCAGCCAGGTGTGCAACGTGTGGGGCACCCTGCCCGACGGCACCCCCGACCCCGCCTTTGTGCCCCTCCCCGGCACCGTGGATGCCAACGGGCTGGTGCGCGACCCCCGCACCGGCAATATTTACGTGGCCGCCGCCGTGCGCGGCACGGGCCTCGACCGCGAACCCGTACGACTGCTGCCCAACGGCATCCTCGACCCTACCTTCAACGCGGCAGGCGCGTTTGTGGCGGGCACCTCTACGCCGAGCGGGCGCAGGGGCCTCGTCCGCAGCCTGGCCGTGCAGCCCAACGGCCGCTTGCTGCTGGGCGGCGAATTTGCCCTGGGGGGCGGTAGCTACGCTGGCTCGTGGCGGCTGTTGCCCAACGGCACCCGCGACCCCAGCTACCAGCCTGGCAACGGGCCGGATGCAGGCGTGAACAAGGCAATGGTGCAGCCCGACGGGGCGCTGTTGTTTGGCGGCACGTTCAGCCGGGCCGGAGGCTCCGTGCTCAATTGTTTGGCCCGGATGCTCGACCCCAATGTTCTGTCCATCAACAATAATCAAGTCGCCGCCGACCTCATTGCCTGGCCCATGCCCGCCCACGACGTGCTGCACATACATCTGACCGCTGCCCGCCAAGCCCGTCAACTAGTCCTGCTCGATGCCTTGGGCCGCGTGGTGCGGTGCCAGGCTATACCGGCCGGACAAGAGGCCCCCACGTTGCCTACTGTCGGGTTACCGCCGGGTGCTTACTTGCTGCGGGTGAGCTTTGCTAACGGCCCGTTCACCTACCAGCGCGTAACGGTGGAGTAGTCAAGACGGGCCTGGCTCCGGCCTAACTTGCAGCCCAAAGCAAAGTCGTCAAACCACCATTTCATGGGTAACACACTGATTTTCGGCGCTGCCGGCCAACTCGGGCAGTGCCTGGCCGCCGTAGCGCAGCAGCGCAACACGCCGGATGTAATCTTTCTTTCCGAAGTCGAAGGCAATATTCTGGACCCCGACGGCTTGGCCAGGCTTTTTGCCGAGCACCGTCCCGCCTACGTCGTCAACTGCGCTGCTTACACCGCCGTGGACAAGGCCGAGGACGAGGTAGAACTGGCCCGCCGCATCAACCGCGACGGCGTGGAAAACCTAGCCCGCCGTTGCGCGGAGCACGGCAGCGTCCTCATTCAGATTTCGACTGATTTCGTGTTTGCCGGCACCGGTAACGCGCCCCTGCTCGAAACCGACGCTACTGCCCCCATCAGCGCCTACGGCCTCACCAAGCTCGAAGGCGAGCAGGTGATTGCCCCGCTCACTAACCGCTACTTCATCCTCCGCACCAGTTGGCTGTACTCCGAATTCGCGGGTAACTTTCTGAAAACCATGCGCAAGCTAGGGGCCGAGCGCGAGGAGCTGCGCATCATCTGGGACCAGCTCGGTACGCCCACCTACGCCGTCGATTTAGCCGGCTGCATCCTGCAAATTATCGAAAGTCAAACCCAAAAATTTGGCCTTTACCATTATAGTAACGAGGGTGTTACTTCGTGGTATGATTTCGCCACGGCCATTTTCGAGTTGAGCAACATGCCGGTGCGTACTATTCCCATCCGCACCGCCGAGTACCCCACCAAAACCCAACGCCCGGCGTATTCGGTGCTGGATAAAACCAAAATAAAATCTCACTTGGGCGTGGCTATTCCGCACTGGCGCGAAAGTTTGAAGGTTTGCCTCGGCCAACTTGCCAATTCCTCAGTCCAGCATCTGGGTTTGTGATTTCTTGAAGGCGCCCGGCGTCACGCCCTCGTATCTTTTGAAGAGTGCCTGAAAGTGTGACGAGTTGTTGAAGCCTGCCCGCAAGCAAACTTCGGCCACGGAAGCCAGCGGATGACGCAGCAGCCGTTTGGCCTCGCCCAGCCGCTCGCGGATGATGAACTCGATGGGCGTCAGACCGAACTCGCGCTTGAATACTCGAAAAAACGTGGCCTTGCTCATGCAGGCCAGCGTCGAGAGCTTGTTGATATTGAGATTGGTGGTGAGGTTTTGTTTGATGTAGCCCACCACGGCCGCAAAGCGGTGAGTGGTGAGGTGCCGGGCGTAGTCGTGAAAAATGAGCTGCCGGGCCTGGGTTTGCATCAGCCGTACCAGTAGCTCTTGCAGCGTGAAGCTGGCCAGCAAGTCTTTGTTAATGTCGGTGGTGCGGGCCAGGGCCACAAGGCGTTCCAGGGTGCCGGTGAGTTCGGGTGTGTTGGTGAGGTGGGCATACTCGGGCTGGTTGATGGCCCACGGTGTGTGCGCTTCGGCGCGGGGGTAGCGGTCGTTGAGCATATCCACAGTGGCCCGGATGGTGTCGGGCGCGATGGCCACGGCCAGGCACTGCGTGGGCTGCCCCTGGCTGGCTTCGGGGAAATCTATTTCCATTAGCTCGTCCTTGTCCACCACCACGGTCTCGCCGGGCAGGTAGTCGAAGGCTGGCCGGCCGGGTAGGTGCATCACTTTTTTGCCACGCAGCATGGTGGTCAGGGCCAGGCCGTCGAGCCGCAACGGCACGCGCAAGGCCGTATGGTGTGTCTCAAAAATATTCAGCTCGAAGCTCTCCAGCGCGAAAACTGTTCGGTTTTCTACCAGCGAGTGCAGCCGCTCGAAAGGCAGCGTGGCAATGGCGGCGGGCAGGTGAACGCGAGGTTGCATGTGAGTTTCTTATTGCTGGTTTCTTGTTTGGGGGTTACCTACCGCGTTCGTATTGCCAACAAGAAACCAGCAACGAGAAACAAGCAATGCAACCCACTAAACTTGCGACAATATCGGTACTTTTTGCCATAATAACAGCGCTGACGCAGCTAAAATACGGGGAACTTTGATGCACTCATTCTCCCACCTAACCCCACGCCTCCGTCATGGCCGAAACCCTCGAAGAAATCAGTACCATCATTGCCCGCCCCAAATTTAAGTCGCACTACGACAACTTCATCGGCGGTAAGTGGGTGGCCCCTGTTAAAGGCCAATACTTTGAAAACCCTTCGCCTATCGATGGCAAGGCGTTTTGCAAGGTAGCCCGCTCCACCAAGGAAGACATTGAGCTGGCCCTCGACGCGGCCCACGAAGCCTTCAAAACCTGGGGTAAGGCTTCGCCCACCACGCGCAGCAACGTGTTGCTAAAGATTGCCGACATCATGGAGGCCAATTTGCAGCACTTGGCGGCTGTCGAAACCGTGGAGAACGGCAAAGCCATCCGCGAGACGATGGCGGCCGATTTGCCGCTGGCCATCGACCACTTCCGCTACTTTGCGGGCGTGATTCGCGCCGAAGAAGGCTCGGCCACCGAGTTGAACGAAACGACGGTGTCGCTCGTCATTCAGGAGCCGCTGGGCGTGGTGGGCCAGATTATTCCCTGGAATTTTCCGTTGCTGATGGCCACCTGGAAAATTGCCCCGGCCCTGGCTGCCGGCTGCTGCGTGATGGTGAAGC
>JANXUO010000570.1 GCA_025356245.1 Hymenobacter sp. | reverse complement strand
TAATCGGGCGATACCAGGTCGGTAAGGGCCTCAATGGCGGTGTTGACTAGCTCGGCCGTCCACACGGCGGCGGCGGCCAGGGCCAGCAATGCCCATTCGAGGCGGGCCAGGTGGCAGTAGGCACCCAGGGCCAGCACGGCCGCCGTGGCCCCGGCGTGAAACTGCAGGTGGATTTCGGAGCGCAGGGCGGCCCGCACGCCCCGCCAGGCGTGGCCGAAGCTGGCCGCGCGGCGGCGCCACCGGCCCTGGGGCGGACGTGGGCGCGGCTCAGCCACGGGTGTCGTTCTCGAAGGGCTGAAATGCGGTTTGCCGCAACGCCGGCCACTCGGGCCGGATGATGCTGAAGATAACTGTGTCGCGCCGCACGCCGCCCTGGGTGTTGCGGTGGCTGCGCAACGTGCCCTCCTCGGTGGCCCCCATGCGCCGCATGGCTTCCCGCGATTTGGCGTTGCGGCCGTCGGTTTCCAGCTCCACCCGCTCGCAGGCCAGCGGCCCGAAAGCGTGGCCCAGCAGCAGGTGCTTGCAGGCGCGGTTGAGGCCGGTGCGCTGAAAATCGGGGCCCAGCCAGGTGTAGCCGATGCTCAGGCGCTGCTCGTCGGGGCTGATGTTGTAGTAGCTGGTGCTGCCTGCCAACGCCCCGGTGGCCCGGTCGATGACGACGAAGGGGTAGCGCTGGCCCTGGGCGCGGCCGTCGAGGGCCGCCTGTAGGTAGGTCCGCAAATCGGCGGGGGTGTAGGCCGGGGCCAGCGTGTAGCGCCAGATTTCGGGGTCGAAGGCCGGGGCTTGCAGGGCCTCAAAATCGGCCAGCTCCAGGGGCCGCAGCCGGGCACGGGCATTTTCGAGGACGAGGGGAGCGGAGAAATCCATGCGAAAAACGGGCGGGTAGATGCGCGGGCAAAGATGCGGCAAAAAACAAAGCCGCCCTTCCGGGGCGGGAAGGGCGGCTTGGGAATTGAAAGCAAGAATGCTAAAAAGCGTAAGTGTAGCCGGGAATCTGGCTGATTGGTTCGATGCTGTGATACTCAGCACCGTCTTCGCCAACAAACAAAAGCTTGGCCTCGCCAAAGGAAAAATCCTTGCGGGCAGCTTTGCGAACCTCACGTACTGCTTGGCGCGGGTCAGTCTTCTTAGAATGTTTCGGCGAAAATTCTTTCATAGCGGCGGATAATTGCTTCTTGCAAGGATGCCTTCGCAGCAACTGCAACCGGCATTACGAAGATACTACTGCTTTCGGACCTGACGACAACTCTGTGACGTGCCGGGTCGAGTTTGAGTTCAAACATCTTGACGTAAATCTTGAAGCGTTTCGTCTTAAAATCGCTCGTTTCGTGTACCATAGCCGCCGCCAGAAAACCAAACCGGGCCTGGGGGTCGGCCCGCACGATGCCTGCCAGGATGTCTAGCATCGTGCCGCCGAGCCGGCCCATGGCCCGCTGGTTGGTCCGCAGCCGGTAGCGGTTCACGTCGTGAACTTTGGCGTAGAAATCCACCGTGTACAAGTGGTCGGGGTAGGCATGAACCTCAACCAGGTACTTGCGGCGCGAGCTGGGCGAGTGGACAAAAAACTTGTAGATGTCCTCGTACACCCAACTCTCGCGTCCGCCGGGGTTACGGTTGCGCTGCACCAAACGGTAGGGGAGGACGGTGTTGAACAAGGCGGTTGAGAGCGAAGAGTTGGCAGTTAAGGGTTAAATATCCAATCAAAATTCTTGACTTTTAACTCTCAACTGCCAACACTTACACCGCGCCCACCATATCCTCCGGTTTTAGCCACTTGTCGAAATCCTCGGCGGTAACGTAGCCGAGCGCCAGGGCGGTTTCCTTGAGCGTGGAGCCGTTTTTGTGGGCGGTTTGGGCAATTTCGGCGGCCTTGTAGTAGCCGATGTGCGGGTTGAGGGCCGTGACGAGCATCAACGACGAATCGACGTGCTTTTTGATGTTGGACAGGATGGGGGCGATGCCCACGGCGCAGTGGTCGTTGAAGGCCACGCACACGTCGCCAATCAGGCGGGCCGAGTGCAGGAAGTTGTATA
>JANXUO010000559.1 GCA_025356245.1 Hymenobacter sp. | reverse complement strand
CGGCATTTTCTTCTACTCGCTGGCCTATTCCATCGCCACGGTGGCGGCCTTTGGGGTGCTGAAGCTGGTGGCCGACCACCGGGGCGCCGACGACTACGCCACCCTGCGCGGCCTCGGCCGCAGCAACCCGCTGCTGGCCGTGGTGCTGGCCGTGGCGCTGCTTTCGCTGGCGGGCATCCCGCTCACGGGCGGCTTTTTTGGCAAGTTTTTCCTGCTCGCCGCCGCCGCCGACCACGGCTACATCGCCCTCGTCGTGTTTGCCGTGGCCATGAGCATGGTGGGCATCTACTACTACCTGCGGCCCATTATCGCCATGTTTATGCAGGCTGATGAAGCCGCCCACGCCCCCGTGCCCGTCGATGGCCTGCAAGCCGCCACGCTGGTGCTGCTGGCCCTGCTGACGGTGGTGCTGGGCGTGTTGCCGGGCTTTGTGAGCGGGCTGCTGTAGGGCCGAGTACCCCGAAGTTCTACTTCGGAGTAATCAACTTGTGAGGCACGGCAAACCAGTACGGGCGGTAACTTCTTGCCCAGAGTAAGCCCCCTCCGAAAACAACGCCTGGGCGGCGTGACGGCCGCCTTGCCCGGCTCACGCCATCGAATAACTGGCGGAACACCCGGAAATCTTGGCGGAGCACCCGGAAGCGTGGCGGAGCCGCCGAAACTGTGGCGAAGCACCCGGAAACCCTGGCGGAGTACCTGGAAGTGTCGGCGGAGCGTCAGGAACCGTGGCGGAGCACCCGGCAGCCGTGGCGGAGCACCTGGAAACCCTGGCGGAACACCCGGAAGCGGTGGCGGAAGCCCTGGCGGTCGGGGCGGAGTTGAACTCAACGGTGGAGGCGCTACCTTGCGGGCGCAATTCACCGTTTTTTCACCGTTTTTCGTTTTGCCCCATGGCCACCACCCCCAAGCCGACGAAGCGCTTTCGTCCCCTCTTCACGGCCCGCCTCGATGAGGTGGCCCCGCTCGCTCGCCTGCTGTGGGCCAGCTACCTGCGCGACCGCGCCGATTTTGTGGACCTGCTGCCCGATGACTACACGGCGGCCTTCGACAAGGCGTTTCCGCCGAAGCTGGCGGCGGTCGAGAAGCTGGTGACTTCGGCCACCCAGCAGGCCAAGGGCATGGTGTTCACGGCGGCCATTGCCGACCTCTACGAAGCGCTGCCCGCGCTGCTCAACCGCCTGGAGGCGCGGGTGCGCCGCGCCGAGGGCCTGAGCGTGCCCACCAAAAAGTTCGGCATCGCCCCGGCCCGCGAAGCCCGCAACGACGACGACAAGGAAGCCCTGGCCGCGGACCTCACCACGCTGCTTCAAAACCTGGCCGACAACAAAGCCGCCCTGGCCAAAAAAGGCCACACCCCCGCCGACACCGCCCAGTTGCAAGCCCTGCACGACGCGCTCGTGACCAACACCACCGACCAGGGCGTGAGCACCAGCACCCGCCGCCAGCTCACGCAGGACAACGTGACGACCATCAACGCCCTCGAAACCGTGATGCAGGAATTCTTCGATGACGGCAAGGCTCTTTACGAGCGCAGCAACCCGGCAAAGCTGAAGGACTACACTTACAAGCAGCTGCTGAAGCGCGTACGCCTGGCGCGGCCGGCCGCGCCGGTGCCGCCGGTGGGGTAGGGGCACCGGTGGCTTACCTGCGCTCAATAATTACAGCTCCAGGGCCAACCCTTGCAAGCCTGCTTTTTAGTAAACGAAGCTGTTTAGAAAGTCCAGTGTTTCTACCCTCTTACCCAACTTGCCGACTTTCTAAACAGATTCAGCTTTAAGGGCAACGGTTACGCCACCAAAAAATAATTCACTCGTCTTCACTTTTTTCCCATGAAATCCAAAGCAGTTGCGTTCTTGTTGTGGTTCTTTTTCGGCTGGTTTTCCATGCACCGTTTTTACGTGGGCAAGGTTGGGTCCGGCATTTTGTACCTGCTTACCGGGCAATTACTCGGCATTGGCTGGGTGATTGATTTGTTTTTGTTGGGTGGCATGGTCGATACCTACAATAACAAGGAGCGCATCAATCAGCTCGAAGGCGCGTTTATGGCGCGTTGATTTTTTTAGGGGCAGCCGTACCCAAAAGCGCCCCCGCAACGCAGTTGCGGGGGCGCTTTTTTTTGACCCGTTACAGCCAACTGCCCGATTATGGGTTCGTGGACCACATCCCCGCCTCCTTGATAAATATCCGGCGGTTGAGCTTGAGCTGGGCCACCATGAATTCGGCCAAATCCTCGGGCTGCATCACCTTTTCGGGGTTGCCGTCGGTCAGGTTGTTGCCGATGGCCAGGTCGGTGGCCACGGTGCTGGGCGCCAGGGCCGAGACGCGGATGTTGTGCTTGCGCACCTCCTGCATCAGGGCTTCGGTGAGGCCCATGACGGCAAACTTGCTGGCGCTGTAGGCGCTGGCCCCGGCCGAGGCCCGCAGGCCGGCGGTGCTCGAAATGTTGATGATGTCGCCGGTTTGGCGGGCTATCATGCCCGGCAGCACGGCGCGGGTCACGTAGTACGTGCCCATCAGATTGACCTGGATGATGTGCTCCCAGGCGGCGGGCTCCATGTCCAGAAACTTGGCGAAGGTGCCAATGCCCGCGTTGTTGATGAGGATGTCGATGGGGCCGAGGGCCTGCTGAATGTTGGCCACGGCCAGGTTCACGGCGGTGCGGTCGGCTACGTCGGCTACGGCGGTGGCCGCCGTGCCGCCTGCAGCTTCAATTTCGGCGGCCAGGGCTTGCAGGTCGGCATCGGTGCGGGCCAGCAGGCCCACCCGCACGCCTTCGGCGGCCAGGGCCAGGGCCACGGCGCGGCCAATGCCTTTGCCGGCCCCGGTGACGAGGGCAATTTTGTTTTTCAGGGATTCCATGGGGGTGGGGGAGGATGGTTGGGGGACTAACCAGTGGGCGGGGGCGGGGGTTTGGCGCGAAAAACAGCCGGACAGTGCCTGGCTTCAGGGCAAACGGTTTTGTTCGGCTTCTACGATGCGGAGCAAGTCGGGGTAGTTTTGGGGCAAATGCTCGGTTGCCACCCGCCAGACGGTGGCCAAATCAAGGCCAAAATATTCGTGCGAGATGCGGTTTCGCATTCGGTACATCTGCGACCAGGGCAGGGCCGGGTGCGCTTGCTGCACCAGCGGCGGCACTTTTTTGGCGGCCTCGCCGATAACCTCCAGGTTTCGAACCACCCCATCGACCACCAGCTCGTTGGTGCAAAACGAGTCAAAGTCCAGGCCGGCGCAATAGCGGGCAATGCGCTCCATGGCCAGTTGCATATCCTCGAGGAAGAGCAGGTAGGGGAGGGGCATGGCGGGGGCTACACGTAGCGCACTTGGGCCAGCACCTGGGGCCGCAGCTGGGGCTTGAGTGCTGCCAGTGTCACCAAATCGACGCGCCGGTGCAGGGCCTTTTCCAGTACTTCCTCCAGCTCAAAAAACTCCCAGCCCAGGGGCTGCGAAAACTCCACCAGCACGTCCACGTCGCTATCGGGGCGGGGCTGGCCGGCCGCAAACGAGCCAAAATAGCCCAGCCGTACTACGTGAAAGCGGGCTGCCAGCAGCGGCCGCAGGGCACGGAGCTTGGTTTCGAGGTCGGCGGCGGCGGCAGTGAGCATGGGCCGAAGGTACGAAAAAGCTAATGCGCGTACTTGCCCAAATCGCCGAACTCAATCCAGCTTTCCCAGCGGTGGCGGTAGCGGGCGGTGCGGCCCCGGATGAATTTCTCCATGATGAGGGCGGCGGCGGGGGCGGCGGAGAGGCCGCCGAAGCCGGAGTTTTCGATGAAAACGGCCAC
The DNA here is from genome assembly GCA_025356245.1 of Hymenobacter sp. Classification (GTDB taxonomy): domain Bacteria; phylum Bacteroidota; class Bacteroidia; order Cytophagales; family Hymenobacteraceae; genus Hymenobacter. The sequence continues at coordinate 2,739 of JANXUO010000559.1, read as the reverse complement.
GGCAATCTGGGGGTGGTCGGCGGGGGCGAAGCCGGCGAAGGTGGCGTGGTCGAGGCCGTGGGCGTTTTGCACGGTGCCGGTTTTGCCGGCCACGGCAATGCCCACGTCGGCGAGGCTGGCGTATTCGCCGGTGCCGCCGCGGCCGTCCACCACGGCCTTCATACCGGGAATGATGTACTTGAACACGCTGGTGTCGACGGCCGTGAAGTGCTTGCGCTGGAACTGCGGCAGCGGCCCGCCACTGCCAATGCCGCGCACAAAATGCGGGGCGTAGTACCAGCCGTGGTTGGCAATGGTGGCCATCAAATTGGCCGTTTGCAGGCCCGTGAGGCCGATTTCGCCCTGCCCAATGGCCAGCGAGTACACCGTGCGGAAGTTCCAGCGGTGGTAGCCCTTGCGCTGGTCGTAGTAGTCGCCGCCCGGAATGAGGCCGCGTTTTTCCTGGGCCATGTCCACGCCCAAGCGCTCGCCAAGGCCGAAGGATTTCACCAGCCGCTGCCACTCGTTGAGGCCCAGGCGGGCATCCTCAAACTTGTTGGCGTCGCGTCCGCGCAGCACCGTGGCCCGCATTACCTGGTAGAAATAGGGGTTGCAGCTCTGCTTGATGGCAATGTCGCAGTTGAAGGGGTACTCGTGGCGGTGGGTGCAGCGTATTAGCTTCCAGTTGCAATCGAAGGGCGTGGTGGGGGTTACGGCCCCGGTTTGTAAGGCCACCAGCTCGTTCACCAGCTTAAAAACCGAGCCGGGCGGGTAGGTGGCCATCAGCGGGCGGTCGAAGAGCGGGCGGTCGGGGTTGTTGAGCAGGGCCATGTAGCGGTTGCCCGCGCCCTTGCCCGCCAGCAGCTGCGGCTGAAAGTGGGGGGCCGACACGAAGCACAGGATTTCGCCGGTGGCCGGCTCGATGGCCACAATGTAGCCGCGCCGCTGGGCCAGCAGCTTTTCGCCGTAGGCTTGCAGGGCCGCGTCGATGCTGAGGTGCAGGTCTTGCCCGGCCACCGAAAGCGTATCGAACTCGCCGTCGCGGAAGCGGCCTTTCTCGATGCCGCGCACGTTCACCATGCGGTACTGCACCCCGCGGCGGCCCATGAGGGTATCCTCGTAAAAGGCTTCGAGGCCGGTAATGCCCACGTTTTCGCCGGGTTGGTACTTGGCGTAGCGGGGTTTTTCGAGGAAGGCCGGGGTGATGGCCCCCACGTAGCCCAGGGCGTGGGCCAGGTTGGGGGTGCGGTAAGCCCGCGCCATCCGGGCCTGAATGCGGAAGCCCGGAAAGTCAATCAGGTTGTCCTGAATAGCGGCCAAATCGGGCGTACTCAGGTTTTGCACCAGCGGCGATGGCTTGCTGCGCGAGTACTTGCGGGCCGCTACCAGAATGGTGCGCAGCTCGGCCAGCGGCAGCTGCAGGAGTTGGCAAAACCGGGTCGAATCGAGGTTTTTGACCTCGCGGGGCACCACCATCAGGTCGTACACCGGCGTGTTGGTGACGAGCAGCGAGTCGTGGCGGTCGAAAATCAGCCCCCGGTAGGGCACCTGCACCAGGCGTTGCAGGGTGTTGCGGTCAGCGGCGGTTTTGTAGGTTTCGTCCAGCACCTGCATCTGAAACAGGCGCACCAGGAACACCACGCCCACCAGCAGGAATATGCCTTGCACAATGTACTTGCGGCCTTCGAGGTATTGCATTTATTTTGGTGCTTGGTGCTTGGTGCTTGGTGCTTGGTGCTTGGTGCTTGGTGCTTGGTGCTTTGTTTTGGGTTAGGTCAGAAGTTCATCGGGCGATGCTCCGCCAAGTTTCAAAGGCGTGATGTTGAGCAGGTGCGCCACTAGGTTTTTGCGGGCATAAAAGGCCCGCGAGGTGCTGCCGTGCCCCGCGCCTTTGGTGCGCGGCTGGATGTAAACACCCATGCGTCCCGATAAAGGTTCGCCCTGCCGCAGTGCAGCCCTGATGGTTTCGTAATCGGCCCGCAACGCGGCATGGAGCACGGCATCGGTCAGGTCAAATTCGGCGAGGCTGTGTAGTATGGAGCGCTCGTCGCGGGTGTTTTCGTGCACGCGGGCCACCAGCAGTGTCTTGCGGAGCTTGTTGTAGAGGTAGGCTGTCCTCAAACTCTTTTTGCAGCACTTCTACTGGGTCCAGCATCGTCAGGGCTACGGTTTCTTTTACGCGCAGTGCGCCGTCGCGCCCGGCAACGAGCGACGTTGATTTCAACTCCCAGCTCCCAAAATTGGGCGCTCGTGAACTGTTGAGTGGCAACTGCAATAACCGTTCGAGGGTGTGGCCCGCCCAGCCTTTGTTCTTTTTGCCGTTCAAAAAAATCGTAACGCCGTGGGCCTGCGCCAGCGGCACCAGGTCTTGGTTCAGCAATTGGGTAAGCAGGGCAACGGCCGCGGTGCGTTCCATAAAACAGCAGTTAAACGTTGCGGGTAGCCAGCATCTCCAGAGCAGGTGTGCGGTCGCCGGAGCTGGCGATGCGGCGCGGGGCCAGCAGCGTCGAAATCTGAAAACCAGCTTCGGTGTACAGCTCCAAGATGCGTGGCGTGGCTTGGTTAGTCGTCACGACCGGGCCGGGGGCCTTGCTGAGCCAGCGTACCAGCCGAAGCTGGTCGTCCCAGGTAAAATCGTCCTTGCCGTAGCGACTGAACGGCGTATCGTAAGGTGGGTCGGCGTAGATGAAATCGGTAGTGGCGAGCGAGGTTTGGGCGAAGTCGTGGTTTTCGAGTTGCCACTGGCCCAGCAGGCTGCGG
>JANXUO010000512.1 GCA_025356245.1 Hymenobacter sp. | reverse complement strand
ACAGGTTTTCCTTTCTGGGACTGCTTCTCAATCCGGCGCCGCAGTTTTTGCTTCCAGGCGCTGCTGGTGCTGGCTGCCCCACGCTTTTAGGACCTCGATAACGGGGTCGAGCGAATGGGCATAGGGCAAAACCTGGTATTCGACCACCACGGGCGGGCCGGGGTGAACCGTGCGGGAGATGAACTGGTGCGCTTCCAAATCCTTCAACTCCTTGGCCAGCACTTTGGTGGAAATGCCCGGCACGGTACGTTCCAGGCCGCGAAAATGCCGGGTGCCGGCCAGCAGCGCCACAATTATCTGGAGCTTCCACTTGCCGCTGATAACCAGCAGGGCATGGCGCAGGGCCTGCATTGTTGGGGCACACTGGGAGGGGTTGGCTGGGGGCATGGGGGCAAGGAAAGGTGCTGAAGGACTGCCGGGCTTGATTACCTGGTGGTAATCAGGCTACCGCTACGTAATCGGTAGTAGGGGCAAATTACGAACAAATCGCCGACTGGTTACTTGAGGTAATCTGAGTACCAGCCGAACCCGCTAGGCTACTCAGTAGGCGGGCAGTCGCCGCGGGCCGATGGGCCAGCGGCGGCCCGCACGCATTTCGTTACCCTTTACCCCCCTTCTTTTTTATGCAGATTCTGCAAGTCATCTCCAGCGCCCGCGGAGCCGAGTCGTACAGCACACGCCTCAGCCAGGGCATCATCGACAAGCTGCTGGCCGCGCATCCCGGCAGCACGGTGGTCGTGCGCAACCTGGCCACCCACCCGTTCCCGCACCTCGAAGAGGCGCACCTGCAAGCGTATTTCACGCCGGCCGAAAGCCGTTCGCCGGAACAACAGGAGGCCGTGCGGCACTCCGACGAGGCCATTGCCCAAGTCATGGCGGCCGACGCCCTCGTGGTTGGGGTGCCGTTGTACAATTTCAGCATTGCTTCGTCGCTCAAGTCGTGGCTCGACCACCTCACGCGGGCGGGCATTACGTTCCGCTACACCCCCACCGGCCCCGAGGGGCTCATAACGGGCAAAAAGGTGTACCTGGCCGTGGCCAGCGGCGGCATCTACTCCGAAGGCCCGCAGCAGTCCTACGATTTTGCCGTGCCTTACCTGCGCACGATACTCGGCTTCCTGGGCATGACGGACCTGACCGTGGCCCGCGCCGAAGGAGTCAAATTGCCGGAGTTCCAGGCCGCCGCCCTGCAAAAAGGCATCGACAGCGTAGCCGTGTAGTGCCGGACGGCCGCGCTGAATTATCCACAACAAAAAAGCGGCCTTCCGGAGTGGGGAGGCCGCTTTTTTTGGCAAGAAATCAATTGGTATGCCTCCGTCGATGCTGAAAACCAGCGATAATGCCCGCCGAATTTTATTCATCGTTTCCAAATCGAGCGTACCGATTTTTTTGCTCAACCTTTCCTGGGAAACCGAACGCACCTGAAAACAATCGGCCGCTGAGGGCTTACTCAACTGGTTTTTGACGTTCGGCTCCACTTTTACCATCCAGGCGGCGGCCGCGTATCGGTCTTTCCAATCAGTGAAGGGCACCACTACTTTCAGCGGCAATCGGCCCAGCGCATCGTCATTGACGATGACGGCGGGCCGGGCCTTATTGATTTCCGACCCCACCGTTGGGTCCAGATTTACGAGTCAGATTTCACCTTGCTTCCTAAAAAGACTCGGTGTCGAGGGCGGTGAAGGCCGTGAGTTCAGGGTCGTGGCAGTAGTCGCCGTAAAGCGCATCTACGGCTTGTGCGAGGTTTTTCTGCTTGTCCTGCCGGATGGATTTTAGGGTTTTTTCCACCACCAGCAGCCGTTCGGCCCAGGGCAGCTTGCTGATTTCGCGGACGAGAAGGGCAGTGGTCATGATGTAAATTTAAGAAGGAAACCGGCCGCTTCACTTAAGCACCGCAATCGTTATGCCGTTGCCTCCCCGGTCGGCGTGCTCGTCGGCTACGCTGGCGATGGCGCGTTGGGTGCGCAGGTAGTCGCGCACGACCTGGCGCAGCACGCCGTTGCCGCGGCCGTGGAGAAACTTGATTTCGGGCATTCCCAGCATCACGGCGTCGTCCACGAAGACCATTGTTTTGGTGATGGCGTCTTCGGCGCGTTCGCCGCGCAGGTCGAGGGTGGGGCTGAAGTTGGCCATGCGGCCGGTCATGTCGAGGCCGTTGCCGCCGCCGCCGGAGCCGCCCAGGCGGCCGGACTTGGACTTGGCGGCCGCCTCGCGCTCGCGGATTTCGGCGCGGCCCAGCTTTTCGAGCTGATTGGTTTTGACCAGCGTTTTGAGGGCGCCGAAGCGGACTTCGGCGGTTTTGCCCTTGATGCTCACGACTTCGCCGTGGCCTTCCTGGTCG
>JANXUO010000465.1 GCA_025356245.1 Hymenobacter sp. | reverse complement strand
TTTTCATTGGGCAGGGGTATCAGCAGTGAGGGGCGCAGCGGCAGCCCGCCGCATCAGCAAAGCGGTGAGGACGATGCCCGCGACGAAGGCTCCGAGGAGAAGCAGCACGTTTTTCCAGGAGCTGAAGAATCCAGGGGAAGCAACAGCCGGCACTGCGGCAACGGGCAGCTTTTTACCCACCTCCACGCCTTCGAGCAGCAGCAAATCGGCCCTGGAGCCAGCCACGATGTTGGCGGCGAAGCTGTACTTTTTATTGGCCGAAAACTGCCCTTCCACCTCGTAAACCCCCGGCTCTAGCGGCTTCACCGCCCACTTCAAGGCGGCATCCTCTGGGGTGGTGAGGGTAATGCGGGCCGCTGGCACCGGGGCGTTAGTGGCGTAGTCGGACACGAACAGGCGCAGGTGAGCGGGGCGGCCGGCTTCCAGCGGCTCGTAGCGGAGCAGCAGCTCGAAGGTTTCGGACAGGGCATGGGTCGAAAACGAGGTGATACCCGCCGCCGTGCTGGGTTTGGCCGCGCCGTGGTCTTCGCCGCCGTGGGCCTGGGCCAGGCGGGCGAGCGGGGCCGCCAGCAGCAAGGCCAGCAGCGTCACAATAAGGGAAGGTTTCATTGGCCGCGCAGGTAGTTAAGTTCGGTGAGGGCCTGGCGGTAGTCGCGGATGGTGGCCAGGTAGGCATTCTGAATGGTAAAGGCCTGGTTCAGGCTCTGAATCAGGACCAGGTAGCTGATTTCGCCGGCCCGAAACAGGCGCTGGCTCTGGCTGATGATGGCAACGGATTGGGGCAGGCCAGTTTGTTCGTAGTAGTTGAGCGAGGCCGAAAACTTGCGCGTGTCGGCCAGGGCTTGCTGGTAGAGGCTGCTCAGGTCGAGGCCCTGGGCCTGCAGTTGGGCCTGGGCGGCGTTGGCGCGGGCCGTGGCGGCTTGCAATTGGGCGCGGTAGGTCCAGAAATACAGCGGCACCGACACGCCGAACTGAAAGCGGTATTTTGTCGGGGAGTCGGCCAGTCCCTGGTTTTGGTAGCCCACGGTGAGGGCCGGGGTGCGCCGTGCCCGCACCAAGCCAATGCCCGACTGGCTCAGGGCCACGTTCTGGGCGTAGTAGGCCAGCGTGGGGCTGGCGGCTACGGCGGCGCTGTCCGGGGTGGGCAGGGCGGCCAGCACGCTGGCCCCGGCCTGGGCCAGGGCGGGGCCGGTCTGCCGCAGGTCGGCATCGGTGGCCAGGTCGGTGCCGGCCGGGGCGGCCAGCAGCAAGCCCAGCCGCCGCTGTGCGGCCGACCGGTCCACCTGGGCCTGGTCCAATTGGTTACGCACCTGACGGGCCTCGGCGGCGGTGCTCACCCGTTGCAGGCTGGTGATTTCGCCGGCCGCAAACAGGCGCTCGGTGGCCGCTTGCAGGGCCTGAAACAGGCTGTCCTGGTACGTAAGCTGCCGGATTTGCGCTTCCGCGAACTGCAGGCCCAGGTAGGCGGCCCGCACGTCGCGGCGCACGATGGCGCGGTTCACGGCCAGCCCCCGCTCGGCCAGGCCGATGCCCGCCTGCGCCGCCTGGGCTTGCCGCCGGTACACGGTCGGGAAATCAATGGTTTGCACCACGCCGGGCGCCCACTGGTAGCCCGTGGGGGCCGAAAACAGCACGTCGGGGTTGCGGGGCGAAAAACTGCCGCGCTTCAAGGCCCGCTGCTCGGCGATTTCCTCGGCCGACTGCCGCAGGCGCGGGTGGCGGCGCAGGGCCTGGCTTTCGGCGCTGTCGAGGCGCACGACGAGGCGCTGAGCCACGGCAGGGCCAGCGGCTACGAGCCAAAACAGCACGGCCCAGCCACGGCCCCAAATTGATTTCGTAAGCACCATGAGAAAGTTGTTTTTTCAGGCCCGACCGTGAGCCAGCCGGACCATAACCCGACCCATACCGGCTGGCAGGGGTCGGAAGCAAGTAGTGGTTAGCCCTTCTTTTCCAGGTCCATGCCGCACTTCGGGCATTTGCCGGGCGCGTTGCTTTCGCCGCCGTCGCCCATCGGGCACACGTACAGCGCCGCCGCTTTCATCTTGTCGGCGTGCTTGCCGTGCCAGTCCTCGAACTGCTGGATTTCCTTTTGCTGCGCGTTCACCATCAGCTGCGCCATCTCCTTGAGCTTGCTGTCTTTGCCGTGGGCCAGTTCGGCTTTGGCCATGTCCACGGCGCTTTGGTGATGCACCGTCATCAGCCTGTTGAAATTCATGTCCGGGTCGGCTACTGTCGCGGGCATGGCCTTCATCATGTCGGCCATTGAGGCTTTCATTTTGCTGGTGAAGGGGTCGGCCGGGTCTTGGGGCTTATAGTTGGTCGGGGCACTGTCGAGGCGTTCGGCAATCGGCTCCATCTCCCCGATTTCCTTGAGCTGGTCGGCTTTGATTTTCGTGGCCATCTCGCGCATGGTCGCGTCTTTGCCGTCGCGTAGCTCGATGTCGGCCATTGCCACCGCGCCCCGGTGGTGGGCCAGCATCATGTGGGCAAAGTCGTGGTCGGTGTTGCCTTTCGGCTTCATGGCATCCATCCTGGCCATCATGTCATTCATGGCCGTTAGCTGGGGCGAGCC
>JANXUO010000442.1 GCA_025356245.1 Hymenobacter sp. | reverse complement strand
CGCCTCGTCGGCGCTCACATCCCCTCCCTGGCGGGCGGGGAGTTTCGTGCAACGCCTCACCCCTCCCAAAATGATTGCCATCATCGGCGGCGGCCCCGCTGGCCTTATCGCTGCCCAGCGCCTGGCCGAAGCCGGCCACGCCGTGCGCCTCTACGAAGCGCAGGCCACAGTGGGACGCAAGTTTCTGGTGGCTGGGCACGGGGGCTTCAACCTGAGCAATGCCGAGGGCGACGCCGCGCTGTTTGCCGGGCGCTACGGCGCGGCGGCGGGGCCGTTTGGGCAGTTTTTTGAGTGCTTCTCCCCTACCGACTTACGCGCCTGGGCCGCCGGTTTGGGCATTGCCACCTTCGCGGGTAGCAGCGGCCGCATCTTCCCGGAGGCCGCCCACAAGCCCGCCGATTTGCTGCGGGCCTGGCTGCACCGCCTGCGCGGGCTGGGGGTCGAAATCTGCACCCGCCACCGCTGGCTGGGCTTCGCCGACGACGGCCGGAGCCTGTTGCTGCAAGACGAAACCGCCGCGCCCGCCCGTCCCTTCACCCTCGTGCCGCAGGCCACGCTGCTGGCCCTGGGCGGGGCGAGCTGGCCCAAAACCGGCTCCGACGGGGCCTGGGGGCCGCTGCTGGGTGCCATCGGCGTCGGGCTGGCGCCTTTCGCCCCCAGCAACTGCGGGGCCGAGGTGGCATGGTCAGCCTTTTTTCGGGATAAAGTAGGCCGCGCCCCGCTCAAAAACATCGCCCTCACCTGCGGCCCCCACACCGTGCGCGGCGAGCTGATGCTGACAGACTACGGCCTGGAAGGTACGCCGGTGTACGCCCTCACGCCCGCGCTACGGGCGGCCCTGGCTGCCGCCGAAGCCGGTGGCCCGCCCGCCACGCTGCACCTCAACCTCAAGCCCGACCTCACGCCCGAGCAGCTGCTGCGCAAGGTGTTGCAGCGGCGGGCGGGCACGTCGCTGCCCAACTTCCTGGCCAACGCCCTGCACCTGCCCGCCCCAGTACCCACGCTGCTGCGCGAGTTGCTGCCGCCCGGTACTGCCCTGCCCGGAGGCCCGGCCCTGGCCGCCTGCCTCGCGCGGCTGCCACTACTCATCAGTGGCCTACGGCCGTTGGCCGAGGCCATCTCCACCGCCGGCGGCATCCCCTTTGCCGAAGTGGACGAACACCTGATGCTGCGCCGCCGCCCCGGCACCTTCGTGGCCGGCGAAATGCTGGATTGGGAAGCGCCCACAGGCGGGTACCTGCTGCAAGGATGTTTCAGCAGCGGCGCCTGGGCGGCGCGGGGGCTGGCGGCTTACTGCCAACGGCCATCGGCGGCGAAGTTTCTTTTTTCTTGATTTTTGAAGAGTGTTTCTCTTTTTTTAATTGGAGCAGTCTCAATAGAACGGGCGGGTCAGGAGGTAGAGACACAAAATATTGTGTCTCTACCCCGCCTTTTCGAACCCATTTGCTTCAACCTACCTGACCAAGTCTTAAGCAAGAAACAAGAATCTCCTCACTCCACCACCAGCCGCAGCGTCTGTCCGGCGCACTTCACTACGTACACGCCGGCAGCCAGCCCGGTGGGCAGCACGAGGCTGGCCGTGCCGGCAGCATCGGCCGTGGCGGTGGTTACTACCCGGCCCAACCCATCAAGCACCACCACCGCCGCACGGGCCACGGCCCCGGCTACGGCCACCGCCGAGCGGGCCGGGTTGGGGTAGAGCCGCAACGCCGCCACCGCTGGGGCCGCCGCCGCCGTGCCCAGTGGCCCTACCACGAACGTCACCCCGTTGCTGATGCCAGCGGGCGTGGTGACGGTGACGGTGTAGGTACCGGGGGCCAGCCCGGCGGGCACGGTGACGCCGGTGATGCTCGTGGGCGAGGCCACAACGAAACCGACTGGGGCGGTGGTGGCCACGCCACTGGCGCTGGTGAAGGTGACGGTGGTGGCGTTGGTGAGCAAGCTGCCTATCAGGCCCAAGGTACTGCCGGCCGGCCCGCGAGTGATTGAAACAGCGAAAATGCGCGGGCTGGTGGAATAGATACCGAGGCGTTGTGTAACCTTCGAACGGTCGCCTACTTCAAGAAAGCTACCACCCGCATTCACCACCCCACTGGACGTTACGGCCAGCGCAAACACGGAGCCGTTGAGGCCCGTGCCGAGTGCCTGCCAAGCCGTGCCGTCCCAACGGGCCACGTGGTCGGCAGCCGGGTTGCCGCCCGCGTCGATAAAATCGCCCCCTACCAGCACATCGCCGTTTGGGGCGATGACTACATCGTATACGAAATCATCAACGACTGTACCCAAGAGGCCCGCACCCAACGGCTGCCAGGCCGTGCCGTTCCAGCGGGCCACACGGTCAGCGGCCGGGTTACCGCCCGCGTCATTGAAAAGCCCACCGGCCAGTACATCACCGTTGGCCGCCACGGCCAACGCCAATACTCTATCATTGAGCCCAGAGCCTAGCGCACGCCAAGCGGTGCCATCCCAGCGGGCCACATGGTCGGCAGCGGAGTTGTTGCCCGCATCGAGAAATTCACCCCCGCCAACACGTCGCCGTTCGAGGCCATGGCCAAGGCCCGTACTCTGTCGTTTAATCCCGCACCCAGCGGCTGCCAAGCCGTGCCGTCCCAACGAGCTACGCCGCGAGCACTGGTATTCCCGCCCGCGTCAAAAAATTCGCCCCCGACTATCAAATCGCCGTTAGCCGCCACCGCCAACGCTGTCACGGCATCATTGAGACCTGTCCCAAACGGTTGCCAGGCCGTACCAATCCAACGGGCCACACCGTCGGCGGCAGTATTGCCACCCGCGTTAGCAAATTCGCCGCCAACCAGTACGCTGCCGTTGGGAGCCATGGCCACTGCGTACGCGGTTGTATCTAGACCCGTGCCTAATGGCTGCCAAGCCGTGCCGTCCCAGCGGGCCACATGGTCGGCGGCCGGGTTGCCGCCCGCATTAAAAAAATTGCCCCCTGCCAGCACATCGCCGTTAGCCGCCAACGCCAACGCATAAACTTGATTGTTAAGGCCGGTGCCCAACGATTGCCAAACGGTGCCGTTCCAACGGGCCACGTTGTCGGCGGCCGGGTTGCCACCCGCGTTAGTGAAACCGCCCCCTGCCAGCACATCGCCGTTTGGGGCCACGCCTAAGGCCCGCACGACAAGACCAAGGCCCACGCCCAATGGCTGCCAAGCCGTACCGTTCCAACGGGCCACGTGGTTGGCGGCCGGGTTGCCGCCCGCGTCGGTGAAGATGCCTCCCGCCAGTACGTCGCCATTGGCTGCCACGGCCAGCGCCAAAACAAGGTTATTGAGGCCGGTGTCCAACGGCTGCCAAGCCGTGCCGTCCCAACGGGCCACGTGGTTGGCGGCCGGGTTGCCGCCCGCGTTAGTGAAATTACCCCCCGCCAACACGTCGCCGTTCGGGGCCACAGCCAGCGCATATACGCTACTGTTTAAACCAGCACCCAGCGCCTGCCAGGCCGTGCCGTCCCAGCGTGCCATGTAATCGGCGGCCGGGTTGCCGCCCGCATTAAAAAAATCGCCCCCCGCCAGCACATCGCCGTTAGCCGCCACCGCCAGTGCTAACACAACGCCGTTAATGCTGGGACCGACGTTAAAATTTAACCCCTGCCAGGCCGTGCCGTTCCAGCGGGCCACGCGATTGGCGCTAGAGTGACCGCCCGCAGCAGCAAAGCCTCCTCCCACCAGCACGTCACCATTTGGTGCTACGGCCAGCGCGGACACAGCACCATTGAGGCCGGGCTTATTGAAGCCCGCCTGCCAGTATTGGTCACCAACACCCAAGGTGCCGCTCGTTGAAGTGGGCCGAAAGGCGGGCCGCCCATCGGGAGCGGTGCCAATCGTGTAGCCGGTGGCATCAAAAGAACCACGTGCACCGGGCCGCAACGTGCCATCGGCCGCCAGAGCACCCGCCAACGCCGGAGCGGCAGTTGCCGCAGCCGGCGGCCCACCAGCCGGCCCCGAGGCCCACGCCGGGGCCAGCCCCAACGCCAGCCACACGCCCACAACTAAAAAACGGAAAGGCCGAACCATTGCGGCCCCGAAGCAAGCGGAGAAAATATTCATGGACAAGGAGAAAAATTTGGGCGAATATACCCTCAAACTCTTCATGCTCACCCGCCTTCCTACTCCACCGCCACCTTCTTCCGCTCCGCGTTCTTCAAAATCTGTTTGGCTTCGCGCAGCAGGCGGCGGCCGGGGTTCAGCTCGTCGCGGGCGATGAGGGCCAGCAGCAGGAAGAACGACGCGCCGGGCAGCACCCAGCTCAGGAAGAACCAGCCCCAGAACGAGCGGCCCCGCGTGGCGGCGCAGTAGCCGGTGAGGATGGGAATGAAGGAGATAGCAATCGCCACGCCGGCTATTAAGTCGAGAAAAAACATGGGCGGGCGGGCTAAAAGGTGAAGCGGAAGTGAACAACCGGGCACTGCCCGAAGATACTGCGGCGGCCGGAAAAAAGCGCGGAGTTGGGGGCGTTGCGGCGACTTTCGCCTAAATTTTGCGTACTTCGGGGCAAAGCTGGCCCCGGTGCGGGGCGGGCCGCTGCCCGATTATGTCCATGTGGGAACACCAAAGTCTCTTTAGGGTTCAGGCCCAGCTCTTCGCCGACGGCGTTTTTAACCTGCTCGACCGCGGCCTGCGGCCCGAGGTTTTTCTGCTGGGCCTGGCCGCCGCCAAGGAAGCCGACGACCCCGCCGCCGTGGTGCTCGAGCCGCCTACGGTGCGCTACGCCCCGCAGGATTTTGCGGGCATCAAGCGCCGGGCCGCTGACTACGAGGCCGATGCCGGGCCGCGCGACAACGTGTACCACCTGCACCCGAACGACCACGACCGCTACGAAAAGCAGCACTGGGCCGAGTTGGTGTGCCGCGCCACCGAAACCACGCTCCACGAAATTGGCCGCGACCGGCAGGACAACCGCCGCTCGTTTTGCTCGTCGCCGGTGAGCATGCCGGGCTACCTCGTGACGGTGGTGCTGCAACTGGCCGCCGACAGCTACGACGGCTACTACGCCCTGCCCAAGCCCAGCAGCGCCCGCCCCGCCAACCTGCCCCACGCGGCGGTGCTCGAATTTTTGCACGACTGCACCCGCGCCCTGCGCGAAGCCGACACCGCCGACAACGA
>JANXUO010000440.1 GCA_025356245.1 Hymenobacter sp. | reverse complement strand
TGCTGCTGGCGCTGCCGGTGCTGGCCGGCTGCGCAGCCTGGGCCAGCGCGGTGCTGGCCAGCGGCAGCTGGGCCGAGGCGCGGGCGCTCGACGGCATTACCCGGCACTTGCAGTGGCACATCAGGGCCTTTGGGCCGGACGAGTGGCACACTGCCCGGCGGGGCCTGGCGGCACTGGTGGGCCTGCTCGGCCTGGGCGCAGCGGCGGCCGTTGCCCGCTACTCCGCCGAGGCGCTGGCCCTAGGTCGCGAGCTGCGCGGCAGCCTCCTGGCCCGATGGCGGGGCTTGGCGCGGTTGCCCCGCCGTCAGCAGCGCCTAGCCCTGGCAGCCCTGACGCTGCTGACGGCGGGGCGGCTTTATTTCAGCCTCAGCCAGCCCGCCCACGCCGAAGAAATTGCGTCGTACCAGTGGTTTGTGAGCCGGGGGCTGCTGGCAACGGGCGCGTACTACCCGGTGCCCAACAACCACGTACTGGCCAATGTGCTGGCCGGGGCCTTTTACCAGCTGAACTCCGGGTTTTGGTTTGCCATGCGGCTGCCGGTGCTCCTCACGGCCACGGTGGTCGCGGTGGGGCTGTTTGCGCTAAGCCGCCGGGCGGCGGGATTTTGGGCGGCGCTGCTGGGCACGGGGCTGTTTGCCGGCTTGCAGCTGGGCTGGTATTTTGCGGCGGCGGGGCGGGGCTACTGGCTGTTTTTTGGCTGGGCCGCCGTGGTGCTGTTTGCGACGCTGGCCCTGGGCACCGGCACCCGGCGGCCCCGGGCGGCCTGGGCAGCGCTGCTGCTGGCCAGCCTGGGGGGCCTGTACACAGTGCCGGCTTTTGCCTACCCGGCGCTGGCCGCCTGGGCGTGGCTGGGGGTGGGCGCGTTGCGGGGGGCCAACCGGCCCCGACTGTGGGCGCTGCTGGGCCTGGGCAACACGCTGGCAGCGGGCGCGGCGCTGCTCTACGCGCCGTTGCTGCTGGTGTCGGGCAGGGCGGCGCTGGCGGGCAACAGCTACGTGGCGACGCGGGCAGCCAGCGTTTTTTGGCCGGCCCTGCCGGCCTACCTGCAACCTACCGAGGGCATGGCAGCCGGGCAGGGCACCGTGGGCGGGCTGCTGACGCTGGCCGTGGCCGGAGCGGCCCTGTACGCCCTGCGCGGGCCGCTGCCGCGCTTGCTGCTGTGGTGGCTGCTTGCGCCCTATTTGTGGCTGGTGATGCAACGGGTGCTACCGCCCGAGCGGGTGCTGCTCTACAAATCGGAAGCCTTGTTTTTGCTGCTGGGGCTGCTAGCCGGGGCAGCCATGCGGCGGGTGCCAGCGGCCCGGCGGCGCACGGCGGCAACGGCCGCGGCACTCGCCGCGGCGGCGTTCATCGGCTACCAGCTCTACCAGGTCGAGCGCCTGAACCGGGCCAACCGCCGCACCGTGGCCGCTTACCACGCGGCCTGGCAGTGGCTGGCGCGGCAGCCCGCCGGGGCGGCGCTGGTACCGCTGTCGCTCCACCGGCTCTACTTTCAATTCTACACCAACACCGAAAATGGCCCCGCCCGGACGCTCGACGCGACGGCCCGGCCGGGGCAGCACTACCGCTACGCGGCGACGCCACCGCCGGGAGCTTCCCAATCAGAGTTAGCGGCGGCCCCGGCTTTTCGCAACGCCCAGGTTGAAATCCGAATGCTGCCGGATACCACGGGGGTAGCTCCGGTGCGCGGGTTAAAACCCGGGTTACGCCACCTGCGGCAGTAGCTGACGCAGGCGGTTGAGTTGGTCGAGCATACCGGCTTCGGTGGTTTGGTTGTCGCACTCGAGGAGGCGGGCCTGGCAGTAGCTCACAAAAAAAGGCGCTGCTTTTTTTTCCATCAGGTGCTTGGCCACCGGGTTTTCGTCGGAGTTGAGGCGCACGAACAAAATACCCTCGTAACCCGCATTGTCGGCCAGGTTCACAAACGGCAGGGCCAACGACTCGCAGATAGAGCAGTTGTCGGCCGTAAATTTGGCAAACACCTTGAGGTGGTCGTGGATAAGGCGACGCAGCGTTTCATCGGTGACATCGGTGACAAGCTGGCGGGCGGTTTCGGTCATGAGAAGAGAGGAATATTGCCGGGCTGGCCCGGCGGGCGTGAAATAGTTTCGGGAAGGGTTTCGGGAAGGGTTTCGGGACAGAAAATGTTGAGGGTTGAATGTTCAATGAATGGCGTTGGTCAATTCAACATTCAACCCTCAACATTTAACATTCCCTTACCGTGCCATCATTTCGCCAATGTACTTGACCGGGGCCGAGCCGTAGCTGAGGAACTGCTCGTGAAACTGCTTCAGGTCGAACCTGGCACCCAGGGCTTTTTTGCGGGCCTCGCGCAGGGCGTAGATTTCGGTGTAGCCGCTGAAGTAGCTGCTGAGCTGCACCTGGCTCAGGGTGGCGCGGCGCCACTTGCCGTCGGCTTCGCTGGCCTCCTGGAAACCCTCGCGGGTGAGGAGCTTTTTGCCGTCGGCCTCGGAGATGTTATTCACCTGGATGGCGCGGTCGAGGATGGTGTTGAGGGTGGCGCGCAGGTTCCACTTGTCCCAGAGCAGCCACATTTCGTCGGTGTTGCGGCCGTAGCCTTCCTCCAGCATCATGCGCTCGGTGTACACGGCCCAGCCCTCCACCATGGCCCCGTTGCCGAAAATACTTTTCACCAGCGAGGGCGAGCGGTTGGCGTACACCAGCTGGGTGTAGTGGCCGGGAATGGCCTCGTGGATGTTGAGGATTTGCAGGGTGTAGTCGTTGTACTCGCGCAGGTAGCTCTCGGCCTGGGCGGCCGTCCAGGCGGCGGGCAGGGGCTCCACGTTGTAGTAGGTGTTGGCGGTTTTGTCGTAAGGGCCGGGGGCCGAAATGCTGGCGCCCGCGCCGCCGCCGCGCATATAGAGCGGGCTTTCGCGCACCACCAGCGGCTTGCTGGGGTCCTGGGTCAGCAGCTTGTGCTCGTTCACGAAGGCCACGAGCGTGGGAATTTGCCGCTGCACGGCCGCCACAAACCCCTCGCGCGGGGCGTGCTTGCGGGTGAGCTGGTCGATGACCTGACGGATGAGCACCAGCGTGTCGGCCGGCACGGGCTGCCCGGCGCAGTACTTCGGAAAGAGGCGGGCGGCGCGGCGGCCCATGTCGTGCAACAGCTCGGCCTTGTGGGCTTCGGC
>JANXUO010000436.1 GCA_025356245.1 Hymenobacter sp. | reverse complement strand
CGCTTCGTTGAGTCAGATGGGGCTTACTACTGAGGTAGAGATGCTTCGACTTCGCTCAGCATGACGTTCCAGAACCTTCCTGACTCCTACTGAGAGGGGGGACTTGTTAAATTAAAGTAGAAAATGGCCTTTCGGCCGATTACGCTCGTTGCTAATGACTGTTTTTGTTTCTCGTGTGCGTTCCGGCCTGCTGGCGCTGGTAGTGGCTGCTTCGCTGGCGGGCTGCTCGAAAAATGAGGCTGACGCGGTAGAGCCGGCCAAGGCTGATGATGTGAATGCCGGCGGCGCGGCCACGGTATTCAGCGCCGGCAGCAACGCCTATTCGCTGCCCGCGCCCAACCTGCGCGGGGCTTCGGGAGCGCGGCACCTGGCCGGCGACGTGGCTTTTGAGCGGCGATTTGTGACGGCCGACGGGTTGGGGCCGCTGTTCATCAACGGCAACTGCACGGCTTGCCACGTGCGCGACGGCCGGGGCACGGCCCCGCTCACGGCTAACGACCCGGTGCAGATGCTGTTTCGCCTGAGCTTGCCCGGCCAGGACGCGCACGGCGGCCCCCGGCCCGTGCCCGGCTTCGGCGACCAGCTGCAAAACCGCGCCATCGTGGGCACTGCCTCGGAGGGCCAGCTCAGCATCCAGTACGTGGAACAGCTGCGCACGCTGGTGGATGGCATCACGGTGTCGTTGCGGCAGCCCACGTATGCCATCGACGCGCCCTACCTGCCCGTGCCGGCCGGCCTGCTGCTCTCGGCGCGGGTGGCCCCGCCGGTGTTCGGGCTGGGGCTGCTCGAAGCCGTGAGCGAGGCCGACATCGTGGCCCTGGCCGACGAGAACGACGCTAACGGTGACGGCATTTCGGGCCGGCCCAACTACGTGTGGGACGTGGCCGCGCAGGCTCCGCGCCTGGGGCGCTTCGGCTGGAAAGCCAACCAGCCCAACCTGCGCCAGCAAACTGCCGCCGCCTACAACGGCGACATGGGCATTACCACCAGCCTGTTTTCGCTGGAGCCTGCTGCCGGCCAGAGCCAGGCCGGCAATCAGCCGCCCAGCAGTGCCCCGGCCGATTTGACCGATGGGGAACTGGCCAACGCCACCTTCTACGTGCAAACCCTGGGCGTACCCGCCCGCCGCGACGTGAACAACGAGCAGGTGCGCGCCGGCAAAGCCTTGTTCGTCAGCGCCAAGTGCGCCAGCTGCCACATGCCGCGCCTCACCACCAGCCCCGCCGCCGGACTGCCCGCCGAAATGGCCGGCCAGACCATTTATCCTTACACCGACCTGTTGCTGCACGATATGGGCTCCGGCCTGGCCGACAACCGCCCCGATTTCCGGGCCAGCGGGAGCGAGTGGCGCACGCCGCCGCTGTGGGGTATCGGGCTGAGCGAGGTAGTGAATGGGCACAGCACGTTTCTGCACGACGGCCGCGCCCGCTCGCTCACCGAGGCTATTCTATGGCACGGCGGCGAGGCCCAGGCCTCGGCCGACGCCGTGGGCCACATGAGCGCCGCCGACCGCGCCCGGCTATTAGCGTTTTTGAAGTCGCTGTAACGAAATGATGCTACGCGGTGGTGCCAATGGCCACCGCGCAACGTCCGGTCCTTCCGGCCGCGACCAAGCGCTGAACCGGCCGGCAAGCCGGGCACCAACCACACCTGCCCCGGTGGGGCCTTCACCCCGAAAACCCTACTTTGGACGTCCAAGGTCGCTGTGTTCAAACTGAAAAACCGGCTTGTGACATCCCAAGTGCTTTGCGCAAGTTCGATTAGGGCACCCAGGATATCGAAAGTGCCTTGTGCAGGTTCGATTAGGGCACCCTGGACGTCCAAAGTAGGGTTTTCAGCTTCAGAATGGCGACCCTGGACGTCCAAAGTAGGGTTTTCAATTTGAGAATGGCGACCCTGGACGTCCAGAGTCGGGTTTTCGGATTGGAGGCCCCACTGCATAACATCCGTTCCTAACGGCAACGAAAACGGCCCAACGACTGTCAAAGTCGTTGGGCCATTTTCAATTGGTCCTAACAATTAATCTTCCAAAATCTTATCAAATCCTACTCGCGCACAAACCGCGCCTGGCCCAGCACCTGCCCGTGGGCATCGGTGAGGCGCAACAGGTAGAGGCCCGGTGCCAGGGCGTGGGTGTCGAGTACGGGGCGGGTAGCCGTCAGGGGCTGCCGCGCCACGGGGCGCCCCAGGGCATCGCGCACGTCGGCGAGCACGGCCGAAGCGGGGAGGGTTTCCAAAGTCAGGGCTTCGCGGCAAGGCACGGGGTACACGGCTACGGCGGGCAGAGCCACACGGGCAGCATTGGCCAGCGGTTGCAGCGTGGCATCGCGCACCACGGTGCTGCCGCCGGTGAGGTTGGTGTTGCTAAGCACCCACAGGTCGGGGTCGAGGTCGATGCTGGCTACGGTGCCGGCTACCGCCACGTTGTAGGCAGCAGTAGCCTGGTTCTGGCGCAGGCGCACGGTGCGGGTGCTGCCATTGGTGAAGGTGATGCGGTAGTCCAAATCGGTGTCGAAAAACGGCGTAACGCCGGGCATCGACACCGTTTCGGCGTTGCGGAGCGTGAGTTGGTTACCGATTTGGTTCCAGCGCACGGCAAACGTGGGGTAGCCCTCGCCGCTGTACCACTGCTGGAAAAAGTAAGTGAGCGAGCGGCCGGCTTCCGCCTCAAAAATCCGCTGCAAGTCGGCAATGCGGGCCGTGCTGTTGCCGAACGTAGCTTGGTAAGTGCGCAGGGCGCGGAAAAATTTCACGTCATCGTTCAGCAAATAGCGCAGCATATGTACCACCAGCGCCCCCTTGCGGTAGGTGAGGGCATAGTTGAAAATGCGACCGACGTTGGTGGTATCGGGTACGCGCACCGAGCCGCCGGGACGGTCAACCCAGCTGCCCGTGTATTGATGGGTGGCGCGGTAGCGGGCGTCGTTCAGCCAGTTGGTTGGGGTGTTGTTGGGCGAGGTGAAGGCCTGCAAAGTCAGGAACTCGCCGTAGGAAGCAAAGCTTTCGTTGAGGGAAATGTCTTCCCAGGTGGCGCAGGTCACGTTATCGCCAAACCACTGGTGGCATAGCTCGTGCGAGGTCAGGCTGAAGTCAAAGCCGTCCTGGGTGGTCATGGTCTGGTGCTCCATACCGCCGCCGATGGGGGCCATGCAGTGCCCGTACTTCTCGTTGGCGAAGGGGTAGAGCCCAAACAGCTGCGAGTAGTTCTCGATGAAGCCGGGGGTCCGGTCAATCTCCGTGCGGTAGTCGTTGAGCGCAGCTTGGTTGTACACGTAATTGACAATCGGGATGCGCGGGCCGCCCACCGGGTTGGCATAGTTCACGTATTCCTGATAGGGCGCCACGGCCACCGAAATCAGATAGTAGTCAATAGGATGGCGCGACTTCCACTCGTAGCGTACCTTGTTGCCCGGCAACGGCACGGTGCGCACCAGCACCCCGTTCGAGCCCGCCTTGTTGGGCAGCGTCGTCGTCACCCACACGTCCGACGAGTCGGCCTTGTCCGTCAGCACCTGCTTGCACGGAAACCATTCGTGGGCCGAAAACGGCTCCGACAGGCTCCAGGTCACATTGGTGCCGTAAGTACTCTGGTACTGGGTGTCGAGGGCGTTGCCAATGGCCGACGAGTTGCCGTGCGGAGCCACGCCGTGGTAATAAATGCGGGCGTCGAGGAGCGAGCCAGCGGCGGCCGGCTGCGCCAGCTGCGCCGTCGCATCGGGCCCGGCCCGTTGGATGGCTGGCGAGCGCCGCCCGTTCACCACCACCGAGTCGATGAGCATACCGTCGGCCCCGGCCGATAGCGGTTGGTAGAGTTCAAACGCCAGCGAGTTGAGTGCTTGGCTGCCCACCCGCACCCGCATCCACACCGAGCCGGATATGTTGCGTGAGTTGTTTTCCAGAGCTAAGTCGAGCTTGTAGTACTTCACGTCGTACTTGTCCATTTCGCGGCGGTGGGGTACCGTGGTGCTGGGCCGCAGGGCCGCCTGCCGCACGTGTGCCTGGGCGCAGCGCCACGAGGCATCGGTGGCTTGCGCAGCTGGCTGGCCGGGGCGGGCGGGCGGCAGCGCCTGGCCAAAGGCCAGCGTGAGGGGCAAAACGGCCAGCGCCAGAGTCAAAATTTTATTCATAGAAACGTGGGGGAATTGGGCGGCAAAAGCAGGTGTAGCACCGACCAGCGGCCGGCAACAGCCGATTGGGGTGAATGCTGCGCTGGAAACGCAAATCAAATTTTTGGGTTTGGGGTTCAATTCCTAAAATTACGCCGGCGGCGCACAATGCGGCTATCGGCGCGGGCCGACGTATTTTTGAGGGAGAAATTTCCCGATTATTTCGTGCATTTTATTATGAAGCATTTTGTTCCTGCGCTTCCAACGACACCAAGCGGCCACCGCCGGTTGCGCCGTCCCTTTTTAGGCGGCATGGTCGTGTTACTGGGGCTGTTGCTGGGCCAGCTGCCCGCCCACGCTACCCATATTGTGGGCGGCGAGATGGAGTTAGTGCACCAAACCAGCGAGTCATATACGCTCAACCTCAACCTGTATTTCGACGCCGTCAACGGCAACATCGGCGCACTGGACAACGATTTGACTGCCAGCATATTCGATAAAGCTACTAATACCCGGATGCAGGACGTGCTACTGCCCCTCACCAGCAACAGCTTCATCGCCTACACCAACCCGGTGTGTGCCGTGGGCAGCCTCAGCACCCGCAAGCTAATATACAGCGCCAGCATCCAGCTGGCGGCTCGTACTTATACCAGCGCCGCCGGCTATTACGTGGCCGTGGAGCGCTGCTGCCGCAACAACAGCATTGCCAACATTATGCAGCCCAGCTTGGCCGCGCAGGCATTTTACCTCGAATTCCCGGCCGTGGTGCGGCGCGGGGCTACTTTTTACGATTCTACCCCCCGCATTTTCCCGCCTTTGGCCGACTACGCCTGCCGCAACGAGCTGTTTTACTACGATTTTGGCGGCACCGATGCCGACGGCGACTCGTTGGTGTACGACCTCGTGACGCCCCTCAACGGCCACGCCAACAACGTCACGCCCAAGCCCGTCACTGCCAGCCCGGCCCCTTACTTGCCCATTAGCTGGAATGCTGGCCTCGGCGTCTTCAACCAAATCCCGGGCTCTCCGGCGCTGGCCATCAGCCGTTTCACGGGCCGGCTCACGGTGCGGCCCTCGCAGGTGGGGCTGTTCGTGTTTGGGATACGTTGCTCGGAGTACCGCCGGGGCGAGAAGATTGGCGAAACCCGCCGCGACTTCCAAATGCTGACCCTGGCCTGCCCCATCAACCGCACCCCCAGCCTGCTCATGCAGCCCTCGGCCGGCAACCCCACCCCCTACCAACCCGGCCGCGACACCCTGCACCTGCTGCCGGGCGGCAACCACTGCGTACGCCTGCGCTTCACCGACCCCGACCCCAACTCGGCCCTGACGCTCTCGTTGCACCCGGTCAATTTCAGCACCAACCTGCCCAGTTTCACCACCGCTACCACTGGCACTGTGCACCAAGCCGGAGCCCCGGATACCCTTACGGCAACCCTGTGCTTTCCAACCTGTACCGATACGCAGGGCGGGGTGTTTTTGATTGATTTGATTGTGGCCGACAACGGCTGTAGCCTGCCTCGGCGCGATACCGTGCGGGTGGCTTTCACGGCCCGGCAGCCCGGTAATTTGCCCCCAGCCCTCGTCGGCACTGCGGGTCCTACCCTGCCGTTGCAGGCCCGCATCGGCGATTTAGTGAGCTTCGGCCTCACCGCCACCGACCCCGACAACGACCCGCTGACGCTCGAAATGGCTGGCATCGGCTTCAACGCCGCCGCCCTCGGGGCCACGCTCAGCCAGCAACAGGTCGGCAACGAGGTACGGGGCCGCTTCAGCTGGCGCGTCACCTGCGATGCGATTTCGCCCACCCCACGGGCCTTTCAGTTCATCGCCGTCAGCCAGCCCTGCAACCAGCGTCAAACTGCCTTACTCACGGTGCCCGTGCAAGTAGTGTACGCCAACCTGGCCCCCGTTTTAACCTCCGACCTGCCCCCCCGTTCGGCCGCCGACGCCACCCCGCCCACCGTGCATTTGCAGTTGGGCCAGGTGTACGAGGCCACCTTCGCAGGCACCGACGCCGACGCCGATAACCTGACGCTGGCCGCCGCCGGCCGCAATTTCGACTTGGCCGCCGCCGGGATGCAGTTTACGGCCCGCTCCGCTGCCGCCGGCCGTGCCAATGGCACCTTCCGCTTTGTGGCCCAGTGCAATGCCGTCAACTTAAAGCAGGACCTCACCGTCGATTTTACTCTCGCCGAGCAAACATGCCGGCCGGTGCCGCAAACCCAAAGCGTCCGCTTCGTGGTCGACGGCCCCGTGGCTGATTCCTTGCAGCTCTACAACATCATTACCCCCAACAACGACGGCCAGAACGACGCCTTCCGCCTGCCCAGCTTGCCGCCCGACTTTTGCGATAACAGCTTCGCCAGCCTCAAAATATTCTCCCGCTGGGGTCAGGAAGTGTACCGCACCGCCGACCGTAACTTCCGCTGGCCCGGCATGGGCGCAGGCGGCGTGTACTTCTACCTCGTTACCTACACCGACGGCCGCCGCATCAAAGGCTGGCTGGAGGTGAGGCCCTAAATGTTGAATGTTGAGGGTTGAGTGCTGAATGTTGGTCCCCGGAGTGGTCGGGCGAATTCCCCGAAGGGGTTCGTCCGGCCACTGCCGTAGGCTGCCCCAGTACGGCTCTCCCCGCACGAGTCACGCGAGTTCAACGAG
>JANXUO010000661.1 GCA_025356245.1 Hymenobacter sp. | reverse complement strand
CTGATAAAGCCCCGCTGACAGTGCGAGAAGTCGGTAATTGCTAGGTCAGCTTATAAATGAATTCTGCTACCTCCATCTGTCGCGCGTTGGCAAAGCCTTTATCCGTGCCGATTTTTACGAAGCCCCCTTTTTCCAGCACTTTCTGCGAGCCGGTATTGTCGAAGGCCACCCGGCCATAAATGGGTCGTGTCGTTTCGATGGTCAGAAATTTTCTGAGGGCGATGGTCGCGATTCCTTTTCCCCAGAAGGTCCGGTCCAGCCAGTAAGTGATTTCCGCGTCGCCTTCCATTTCGAATTTGGCAATACTGCCGACGATGGTTTCATCCATCAGAATGGTTTGCATGTGAATGGTCGGGTCGTAGAGAAACCGGGTGTGTTTTTCAAGATAAGCTTCTCTGTTAGTATGGTCTTTGGGCATGAATGCGGCTAAATAGCCAGCCTCCTCATTAAGTTGAAACCGAAAGAAAAATTCCAGGTCGGATTTTTCGGATTGCCGGAGCTTTACTTGTTCGTGCTGCATCGGGATAATTTCGTTAGGCTGCATTTTGTGATGGCTGGCCCGATGACTGGTCTGGTTGAAAAGCTGGTGCAAAAGGTAAAAACAAAAGAGCCCGGCGCAATGCACCAGGCTCTTTTCATCGACACAATATACGTCAGCCGCCGAGTTGTGGCCAACGGGCGGGTCGGATTGAAACTAAAAGCTTATTTGCCCCCAAACAGCCGGCCAAAGAAGCCCTTCTTCTTCGCTGGCTTCTCCTTGATTTTAACTTTGGAAAACGGGGCCGCCGCTTCGGGCTTTTCGGCCGTTGGCGCGGGGCGCAGCACTATCTGGGGCCGAGTTGGTGCCGAAGCAACCGTAGGCGGAGCTGGCCGTGCCGGCGTCGGGCGCGGGGCCCCGGCGGGCGACTGGCCCAGGGCCAGCTCGGGGCCGGCTTGGCCGGCGGTAATCACCCGCATGGGGCGGCTCTCGTTGTGCAGCCGGTCCACGGCCGTGACGTAGTAGGCGTAGGCCTGGCCGGGTACGGCGGTGGTATCCACAAACGTGGCGGGGTAGCCGGGGGCGGGGCGCGGCAGGGCCAGAATGTGGCGCGGGTCGTTGGGGGTGGCGCGCTCGTTGGCCTCGAAGCGGTAGAGGACGTAGTAGGTGGCGATGTCGCCGTCGGCGGCGGGCGCGCCCGACTGCCAGTTCAGCGTCACGTAGTGGCTGAGGCGGCGCAGCGTGAGGTTGGTCACGGGCAGGGGCGGCACGTTGTCTTTCCAGGGCATGGCCGGCACCAGGGCGGGGTAGCGGAACAGGTCCTGCCGCAGCGAATCGGTGGTGTGGAATGGGTTGGTGAGCACCGATTTGGCCGAGAAAAACACGCTGCCCACGGCCTCGCCGCCGGTGGCGCGGTTGAGGCGAATCTGGCGGGGCAGCTCGCGGGGGTTGCGCCAGGTGGTGTCCGAGCGGGTGCTTTCCAGCATCCGGTAGGTGCCCTGGCCGATGTAGAGGTGGCGGTCGAAGTGGTTGTTGGCCCACCAGTTCACCAGCACGGGGTAGGGGCAGAGGCGAAAGTTGGTGCTCCAATATAGCTGCGGCACCACGTAGTCAATCCAGCCCTTTTCCAGCCACAGGCGCGTATCGGCATACAAGTTCGAGTACGACGGCTGCCCGGCGTGGGTGTCGGAGCCCTGCGGGAAATCCTTCGACTTGTTCATCCAGACCCCAAAGGGCGAGATGCCGAATTTCACCCAGCGCTTGGCGCTCTGGATGCTGTCGTGCAGGTCGTGGATGAGGATGTTGACGTTCTGCCGCCGCCAGTCGCCCAGCTTCTGGAGGCTGTCGGGGTTGAAATCGCGGAAGGCCGCCTCGTCGTGAAACACCTTTCCGGGGTCAGGGTAGGGGTAGAAATAATCGTCGAAATGCACCGCGTCGATGTCGTAGCGCCGTACCACGTCCAGAATCACGCGGGTGATGTGGGCGCGCACTTCCGGCAGGCCAGGATTATATAAAAGCTGCCCGCCGTAGCGCAAAAACCACTGCGGATGCTGCCGAAACGGGTGGTTCGGGGCCAGTCGGCGCGTCACCGAATCCATGGTGGCGCGGTAGGGATTAAACCAGGCGTGGAACTCCATGCCGCGCCGGTGCGCCTCGGTGATGAGGAAGGGCAGGGGGTCGTCGCCCCCGGCGGGGGCCTTGCCCTGCACGCCGGTCAGCCACTTGCTCCAGGGCTCCAGGTCCGACTTATAAAAGGCATCCGACGCGGGCCGAATCTGCACAAA
The DNA here is from genome assembly GCA_025356245.1 of Hymenobacter sp. Taxonomy (GTDB): domain Bacteria; phylum Bacteroidota; class Bacteroidia; order Cytophagales; family Hymenobacteraceae; genus Hymenobacter. The sequence goes on along the minus strand of JANXUO010000661.1, from coordinate 431 downwards.
CACCGCGTTGAGGCCGGTGCGCTGGCCGGCATCGAGCAGGCGGCGGTAGTCGCGGCGGTACTGTTCGGGGGCCTCGCCGCGCTGGTTGGGCCAGTCGATGTTTTCGACGGTGGCAATCCACATGCCGCGCAGCTCGCGCTTGGGCGGGGGCAGCGGGCCGGTTTCGTCCGCGGTCTGGGCCTGGGCCGGTGCGGAAACGCTGCTCCAGCCCAGCAGGAAAAGAAAAATCAGGAAACGACCAGCGGCGAAGAAACGAAGCATCAACAAAAATCAGCAACACGAAGAAGTGCCGCAATTTACGGCAGATACCCGCACCCTGCCCACCGCCCGCTCCCGGCCGCGCCGCAGTTTGCCTGCCTCCTCAACTAGTTAATCGAACCGTTGACCTACTAATTACCCCTGAAGAAGGTCTAATTACACCCACTTTTGGT
>JANXUO010000426.1 GCA_025356245.1 Hymenobacter sp. | reverse complement strand
AAAATGTCGCGCACCCGCAGCAACCGCAGCTCACCACCTGAGCGGATGAAACAGTAGTAGATGAAACTGATAAAGAGCAGCAGTTGGGTGTTGCCACGGGCGGCCAGCTCGTCCACCACTTTGCGCCGCTGGGCTTCGGTGTAGGGCTGGTGTTTGTCCGAGTCGGGCACCTTGTGCCGCTCCACGCCGCGCACCGGGTTACGCTCCAGCACTTCCAGCTTAACCAGATAATTGAACACCGACGACAAGGTGTCGCGGTAAGAATTGTAGCTTTTGGGGCCAAATTTCGGGCGTTTCGATAGCCAGGTCATGAACGCCAGGACGTGCGCCGGCCGGGCCAGCGCCAGCGGCAGATTGGCGAAAGCCGGGTACTCTTTCACCCTGCAAGCCAGGCGGCTGTAATCTTCGCCGCTCCGGCCCGCCGCCCGTTTTTTCTGTGCCCCCACAAATTGCACGGCTTCGAGCAGGGTCGCTCGTTGTGCATCGAGTCCAATATCAACGGTCGGTGCCTCCCCGGTGGTGAACCCCTGCGCCAGTAAGGCCACAATTTCCGCCAGGGCCACCTTCGCCGCCCGCCGCCGCGCCGCCAGGGTGCGGTGCTTGTTCATGCCCTCGTAGCGTTTGCGCACCACCGCGCCTTTGTCGGTGTCCCAGATTCTGTAGTCGATGTACCAGGTTTTGCTTAGGTCGCCGCCAGCGTCGAAGAGGCGGGGCGGGTACGTGGCCGTTACCATTGTCGGAATTTTGTCGGAATTAAGAAAAAAGGAACAAAAAAAGGCCGTTTCCACTGGGGAAACGGCCTTTTTTGAGGTAGCGGGGACTGGACTCGAACCAGTGACCTTTGGGTTATGAGCCCAACGAGCTACCAACTGCTCCACCCCGCACTGTTTGGTAGGACAAAGGTACGGTGACTTTACGGGAATAGCAACCCAGCGGCAACATTTGGGCCGTAAGGAGACCGGAGAACTATAAATCAAGGCTAAAAAAACCGCTGGCCCCGCCTAGCGGGGGTCTTGCCACACGAGGCGCTCGTTGGTTTTTTCCTTGTCGAAATCGGCGCATTTGCCGTCACCGTTGCCAGTAATACCGCCGTCGGGGTGGCAGATGACTTGGCCCTTAAGGGTGAAGACGGTGGAGTATTGGTCACAGCACGGGGCTGACTGCCAATACACTTCCTGGCCCTTGAACTGGTAGCGGTAGATGCGGATGGTGGGGTTGGGCTTGCGCTCGGCCAGCACGGCGGCAATGCGCTGGCGCAGCCACTGGGGGCGGTTGGTGGTGTCTCCGGCCGCGTTGCGGATGGCGGCGGTTTCGCCGGCGTTGGGGTTGGTGGGGGTGGTGCTGTTTTTAACGGCATCGGCACCGAGCGGGTCGGTGGCGCGGGTGGGCTTGGTAACGGCCACGGGGCGCGAGCAGGCCGCTGTGAGCAGAATAAGGGGGATGATGAAGCGCATTTTTTGGAGCCGGGAAAAACTGATGGACGTTGTTGGGTGTCGGGTATTCGGTTCAGGCTCTGTACGAGCTACAACACCTCTTTGGCCATACGCACGCTCAGCTTGAGCGTGGTGTAGGGCGTGCGGGTAATGTCATCGACTTGGATAAGTCCGTAACGACCATCGGCAGTTTTGAAGGCAATGACATTGCCTTTGGCCAGCGCATCGGTGTAAGATTCTACACTAGTGGCGTAGGGGGCAGTGGTGTCGAAAATGCTTTGAAACTGCGCCGCCGTGCTGGGGTTGCCGAAGCCCGCGTTGTCGAACGGCGTGGGGTGCAGGCGGGTGGCGCGGGGGTTAGGCCAGCGGTCGGGCAGGGCGATGAGGGCGGGCACGTTGGGCGCGGCCAAGCGTACGTCGGCGGCGGTTTCGACCACCACGAGGTCGATGAGGCGGTGGTTTTGGGGTAGGGCGGGCCGCCCGGCGGAGGCGGGCAGCAACTGCCCTGTGCGCAGGGCCACGTAGGGCCGGGCGGCGGCGCGGCGGCCGGGGCGGGCCAGCAGCGTGTACGTCTGCACGGCGGCCAGCGAGTCGGGGCGGCGCACGGTGAGGCGGTAGGCGCGGGTGGCGGTGTTGCCGTCGGAGTCGGTGACGCGGAACTCGAAACGCTCGGTGCCGGCGGTGGCGCGGGCCGTGAGGGTGGTTTGGAAAGCCAGCGACCGGGTGCCAAGGGCTAGCGTCGAGTCGAGCAGGGTTTGGAGGGTGTCGGCGGGCACGTCGGCCAGCTTAAAGGCGCTGAGGGCCGCCGGGTACAGGAACGGCCGCCGCGTGGGCGTGGCCGCAACCGTGACGGTGAGCCGGCGCAACGACTGCCCCGCGCCGCTGCTTTCGGCAAAAAGCCGGGTGGCCACGGTATCGGCAGCGCCCACCGTGCGGTCGGACGACGTGAGGTTGCTGGCCCCCACCAGGTCGAGGCGCACGGGGCCGTTGGTTTTGCCGCAGCCCGGCAGCAGGCAAACCAATGCCAGGTAAAAAGGCCAGATACGCATCGTACAAAGATAAGAAGCCCGCTCCGGCGCCTTGGGCGCAACGCGGCGCTACCTTTAACGTCTTATTGGCCTTCTTACTTTTTACTTTCCCGCCGTGCGGGTTTTACGTTCGATGCACTTTCGTACCCTTGCGCTGGCCGCGCTGCTTGCCGGCCCCACGCTCACGTTGCTGCCCGGCCTCGCGCCGGTGGCTCAAGCCCAGCAAAAGCTACCGCTCACCCTCGAAGACATCTGGGCCAAGCCCACGTTTAAGCCCGCCATTGTGCCGGGGTTTGATTGGATGAAGGACGGCCGCTACTACGCCAGCCTCGACGAAGGCAGCCTGGTGCAGCACGAGGCCGCCACCGGCAAAGCCCTGAAAACCATTGCCGCCGCCGCCGACCTCAAGCCCAGCACCGCCGCCAAGCCGCTGGCCGTGGACGGCTACCGCTTCAACGCCGACGAAACCAAGGTGCTTTTCAGCACGGGCACCGAGCCAATTTACCGGCGCTCGGCGCGGGCGGCGTATTATGTGTTCGACCCCCAGACGCACCAAACCACGCCCCTGAGCGCGGGCGGCAAGCAGGGCTACGCCACGTTTTCGCCCGATGGCAAGCGGGTGGCGTTTGTGCGCGACAATAATTTGTTTGTGACGGAGCTGGCCACGATGCGCGAAACAGCCGTCACCACCGACGGAGCCGCCAACCGCCTCATTCACGGCTCCTGCGACTGGGTGTACGAGGAGGAGTTTGAGTTTGCCCAGGCGTTTTTCTGGTCGCCCGACTCGCGGCAAATTGCCTTTTACTCCTTCGACGAAAGCCAGGTGCCGGAGTACGACATGCAAACCTGGGGCGGGCTTTACCCCAAGGAATACCGCTTCAAGTACCCCAAAGCAGGCGAGAAAAATTCGGTCGTCTCCATTAGCAGCTACGATGTGGCCAGTCAGCGCAGCACCAAGATGGACGTCGGCCCCGAGCCCAACCAGTACATCCCCCGCATGGGCTGGACGGCCACGCCCAACCTGCTGAGTATCCGGCGCATGAACCGCTTGCAGAACAAGCTCGAAATTCTGCACGCTGACGCCAGCACCGGCAAAACCCAGGTGGTGCTCACCGACACCGACGCGGCCTACGTGGAGGTGCACGACGACGATTTGCACTACCTGCCGGGCGGCCAGCAGTTCGTTTTTGCCAGCGAGAAGGACGGCTACCGCCACTTGTATTTGCACGAAATGGGCGGCCGGCAAGTGCGTCAACTCACCAAGGGCGCGTGGGAGGTGAGCGACGTGGCCGGGCTCGACGCCAAAAACGGCTTCGTGTACTACACCTCCACCGAAGCCTCGCCGCTGCAACGCCACCTCTACCGCGTGAAGCTCGGCGGCGGCCCGCCCCAACGCCTCGGCGAGGCCGGGCCAGGCACCGACGTCATCAACCTCAGCCCCGACTGCCAGCGCTACCTCAACTACCACAGCGCCGCCGGCCAGCCCGCCGTGGTGAGCCTGCGCGACGGCCGCACCGGCCAGCTCCTCAAAACCCTGGAAGACAACGCCCGGCTGCGCCAAACTCTGAGCACCTACAACATGGGCAAGCTGGAGTTTTTCGATTTTAAGACCACCGACGGCACCCCGCTCAACGGCTCGATACTGAAGCCCGCCGACTTCGACCCCGCCAAGAAATACCCGGTGCTGATGTACGTGTACGGCGGCCCCGGCTCGCAAACCGTGAAGGACGACGCCGGCGGCGGCATTGCCTTCACCAACTACCTCTGGCACCAGCTGCTGGCCCAAAGCGGCTACGTGGTGGTGAGCGTGGACAACCGCGGCACCGGCGCCCGCGGCGCGGCCTTCAAAAAAAATACCTACGCCAACCTGGGCAAGCTCGAAACCATCGACCAGGGCGAAACGGCCAAGTACCTCGGCACGCTACCGTTTGTGGACAAAGCCCGCATCGGCATCTGGGGCTGGAGCTTCGGGGGCTACATGACGGCCCTGGCCATCACCAAAAACGCCGATTTATTCAAGATGGCCATCTCGGTGGCGCCCGTCACCAACTGGCGCTACTACGACAGCATCTACACCGAGCGCTTCCTCAAAACCCCGCAGGAAAACCCAACCGGCTACGACGACAACTCGCCCGTGCAATTCGCGCAGCAGCTGCGCGGCAAGTACCTGCTCATCCACGGCACCGGCGACGACAACGTGCATTTCCAAAACTCCATTGCCTGGGTCGATGCGCTGATTAAGGCCGATAAATCGTACCAAACCCTGTACTACCCCAACCGCAACCACGGCATCGGGGGCGGCAACACCCGGCTGCACCTGTACCGGCAAATGACGGAGTTTGTGAAGGCGAATTTGTAGGGAACGCGAGGCAAAATGTACCGCGAAGCTGGAGCTGCGCGGTACATTCAACCCCGCCTCAGCGCACGCCCACCACCATCCGGTCGCGCCCAAACATATCGGCCACGCCGCGCACTTCGGCGTAGCCGTGCTGCGCCAGCAACGCCTGCGTTTCCAACGAAAATGCTTCGTTGATTTCAACATACAGCCGCCCGCCGGGCCGCAGCAATTCCTGCCCCAGCGCCGCCAAGCGGCGGTAAAATAAGAGCGGGTCGTCGTCGGGCACAAACAGGGCGGTGGCGGGTTCCCAGGCCAGCACGTTGGCACGCATGGCGGCCCGCTCGCTTTCGCGCACGTAGGGCGGGTTGCTGACGAGGACATCGAGGCTGCCCGGCAGCACGGCAGGGGTTTGCCGGAGGATGTCGAGCTGCTCGAACACCACCTGCGGGGCGTAGCGGGCGGCGTTGCGGCCAGCCACGGCCAGGGCCTCGGCCGATACATCCACGGCCCGCACCGTGGCCGTGGGCAGGGCGCGGGCCAGGGCCAGGGCCAGGCAGCCGGTGCCGGTGCCCACGTCCAACATACTGGGCTGGCGCAAGTGCTGGCTTTCGTTGCCGATGAACCGGGCCAGCTCCTCGGTCTCGGGGCGCGGGATGAGGGTGGCGGGCGTTACTTCGAGTTCCATGCCCGCAAAGTGGGCCACGCCCAGCACGTACTGCACGGGCTCGTGGGCTAGTAGGCGGGCCAGCAGGACAGGTACCTGGGCCTGCACGGCGGCGGGCACGGGCGCGGCGGCGGCCATGCGCCGCTGCAACGCCCCCTCAAAACCCAGCAAATGCTCGACTACCAGCGCGGCTACGGCGCTGGCTTCGGCAGCCGGGTAGGCCGCGGCGAGGGCAGCGGCGAGGTGGTCGGTAAGAGCGCGGACGGTGGCAGGCATGGGGCAAAAGTACCGGTGCGGCGGGCTGGCCCCTAACCAATGTGTGCTTTGAGGGCAACTGGTTTGGATTTGCCCCGAACCAGTTGCCCTCAAAGCGCAGTCAGTTGGGGTCTGGCTCAAACCGGTTGCCCAAAAAGCACAGTCAGTTGGGGTCTGACCTAAACCAGTTGCCCAAAAAGCGCAGTCGGGTGCCCAAAAAGCGCAGTCAGTTGGGGTCTGGCTCAAACCAGTTGCCCAAAAAGCACAGTCGGGTGCCCAAAGAGCCCACCCGGTTCGGGGTTCGACCCAAACCGGGCAGGCAGGCGTATAACCCCGATTTCCCGCTACCTTTAACTATGGAAAAAAACGACGAATTTTTCATGCGCCGGGCGCTGGAGCTGGCTGCCAGGGGCCTAAGCTACGCCCGGCCCAACCCAATGGTGGGCTGCGTCATCGTTCACCAGGGCCGGGTGCTGGGCGAGGGCTGGCACGAAGCCCACGGCGGCCCCCACGCCGAGGCCAACGCCTTAGCCGCCGTGCTGCTCGCCGACCGCCCGCTGCTCCCCGAAGCCCGCCTCTACGTCAGCCTCGAACCCTGCGCCCACCACGGCCACACCCCGCCCTGCGCCGATTTGCTCATCGCCGAAGGCATCCGCGACGTGGTAATTTGCAACCCCGACCCCTATGCGTTGGTAGCCGGCCGGGGCATTGCCAAGCTGCAAGCGGCCGGAGTGCGTGTCGAAACCGGCCTGCTGGCTGCCGAGGGCCGCTGGCTGAACCGCCGCTTCTTCACCTTCCACGAAAAAACCCGGCCCTACTTGGTGCTGAAGTGGGCCGAAACGGCCGACGGGTTTCTGGCCGGGCCGTTCTACCAATCGGTGCAAATCAGCGGGCCGCAGGCCGGGCTGCTCACCCACCAGTGGCGGGCCGAGGAAGCGGCCATTTTGGTGGGCACCCGCACCGCCCTGCACGACAACCCCCGCCTGAGCGTGCGCGACTGGCCCGGCCCCCAACCCTTGCGCGTGGTGCTCGACAAAAACCTCAGCCTGCCGCCCACCCACCACCTCCTCGACGGCTCGCAGCCCACCCTGCTCTACACCCACCGCCACCGCCCCGACCGCCCCCACCTGCAACACGCCCAGCTCCCCGAGGATGCCCCTGACATGCTCCCCGGCATCCTCGCCGATTTGCACCAACGCCAGGTGCAGTCGGTACTGGTCGAGGGCGGCCCCACCGTCCTCAATGCCCTCATTGCAGCCGGCGTGTGGGACGAAATCCGCATTTTCCGGGCACCCCTGCGCCTGCACCAGGGCATTGCCGCGCCCCGCGTGGGCCTGCCCGGCCTGCGCGAAAAGCGCCGCGTCGGGGCCGACGAGCTGTTCTGGTACGTCAATCAGTAAGGGCGAAACCTGCCCCCGCTCCTACCTCACTCCCTCAATGTCTGAAACCTTATTCCTCACCGCCACCACCAAGGCCGCCCGCTACGCCGAGTTGCTGCCGCAAATCGTGGCCCTCACCGAAACCGAGCCCGACCTCACCGCCAACCTCGCCAACACCGCGGCCGCTTTGCGGCAGGCCTTTGGGTTTTTCTGGGTCGGTTTTTACGTGGTGAAAGGGGCCGAAAACGCCCAAGAGCTGGTACTCGGCCCGTTTCAGGGGCCTATTGCCTGCACCCGCATCCGGCGCGGGCGCGGCGTGTGCGGCACGGCCTGGGCCGAAGCCCAAACCCAGCTCGTGCCCGACGTGGAGCTGTTTCCAGGCCACATTGCGTGCAGCGCTGCTTCTAAATCCGAAATCGTGGTGCCCGTCCTCAAAAACGGCACCGTAGTGGCCGTGTTGGACGTGGACAGCGACCAGCTCAACGACTTCGACACCGACGACCAAATCGCTCTAGAGACGTTGATGCAGCGGGTGGCGGCGTGGTTTTAAATGGGTAGGCCAGTGGTCGGGCGAATCGCCCGAAGGGCTTCGTCCGGCCACTGGCCGCTGAACATCTTGCGTGAGAACAACCGTTCTGGGGCAGCATACGGCAGTGGCCGGACGAACCGCTTCGCGGGATTCGCCCGACCACTGGTTTATTCAAACACCTTCACCACAAACACGTAGTCTTGCAGCTTCTTGAGTTGCTGGGAACGGCCGGTGCCGGCCAGCTGGTTGGCTCTGGGTAGATGATAGGGAGCCACCGGCTGGGCGCTGTCGAGCGAATCGACCAAGCGCACCAAGTACGACGACTTGGTGGCGAAGCCCGCGCCCTGCACGTCGTTTTGCCGGCCGCTGACCACGCCAATCAGGTTGCCGCGCTCGTCCAGCAGCGGGCCGCCCGAGTTGCCGGGGTTCACCGGAATGCTGACCTGGTAGAAGGCCGTATCGCCCTCGAAACCCGAACGGGCGCTGAGGGCCCCTTCGCCGTACACCACGTCTTCGCGGGGGTAGCCCAGGGTGTACACCCGCTCGCCGAGGTCGGCTTCGCCGGACTTGAAGGTGTAGGGCAGGCGGCCAAACCCGGCAAAGTGCCGGTCTTTGATGCGCAGGATAGCCAGGTCGTGGGCCACGTCCGAATACACCGTTTCGGCGTGGAAGCGCTGGCGGTCGCGGCCCTCAATCAGCAGTGAATCGGCTCCTTGGATAACGTGGTAGCTGGTGACGAGGTAGCCGTCGGCGGTAAGCGCGAAGCCCGTGCCGCTAAACTTGCCATTATTAACCGGCAGGGCCGGGGCGGCGGCGGGGTCGAGTTGGCTGATGCTGCGGCTCAGCGCTTTCTGGTTGCGCTTGAGGGTATTAATTTCGCGGCGCATGGCCTGGTAGCCGGCCAGCGCGGGCGCGGTTTTGGCGGCCCGCCACCACTCCAGGCCCAGCAGCGTGGCAAACACGGCCAGCACCGCCACCGAGGCGGCCACGCCCACCGTGGCACGGTAGCCGCTCCAAAGCCGACGCAGGCGTTTTTCGGTGCCCGAAATGCGCAGCAGGGGCTGAGCTTCGGGCCGGGCCAAGGCGTCCACGTCGCGGCGCAGCGTTTCGCTGGCGGCCGGGTTGGGGGCCGTTATGGCCGCCGCAACGGCCGCTTCGGAGCGCATGGCGGCGTGCAGGCCGCGCAGGGTGCGGCGCGTGGCGCGGCGCTGCCCGGCGGCCCGCAGGGTGTCGGTCAGTTCCAGAAACTCGGCGTATTCGAGGGCCAGGGCCGGGTTGGCAGCCAGCGCGGCCGCCAGTGCCGTGCGGGCCGGCGGGGCCAGTTCGCCCCGGGCGTAGGCTTCAAATTGAGCGTATTGGTCGGACATATCTTTTAGCTGATAGCGAGTAGCGAGTGGCTTTTTGTTTGTGTGGCTGATGGATAAAGGCCTGCAGCTGGTAGCATTTGAAGGAATGTGAATAACGTAGCGTCAAACCTTACTTGGGCGTCGCTGATAAAACTTGGCAGGTAGTAATTAATTGTTGTATTCGTTGAAAAACAGCTTTTTCAGGCGCAACAGGCACTTGTATTTCTGGGTTTTGGCGTTGTCGGCGTTGGTGTAACCAAAGTCGTCGGTCAGCTCCTGCATCGACTTTTCGAGCAGGTAAAAGCCTTCGAGTAACGAGCGGCAAGGCTCGCCGAGGCGTTGCAGGGCCTGGTTCATCAGCTCGAAACGGCGTTCCTGCTCTTCGGCCGCTTGCAGGTCGTCCTCGGCCCCCGTTTGGGGCAGGGCCTGGTAGTCTTCCTCGTCCAGCAAGCGCACGCCGAAGCGGCTTTTGTTGGTGAGGCGCTTGAGCCAGATGCGGCGGCACACGGCGTAGAGGTAGGTTTTGATTTGGCAGCTTAGCTCCAGCGAGCCGTCGCGCACCTTCTCGTAAAACACCCTCACGCCTTCCTGGTACACGTCCTGGGCGTCGTCGTCGGAGCCCGAGTTTTGCAGGATGAAGTGCGAAACCATGGGCCAGTGCTGGCGGTAGAGGCGGGAAAGGGCCCGCTCGTCGCCAGCCCGAATGGCCGCCAGCAGCGCCTCATCATCGGGAGTTGTCGTCGAAATCGTCAAGGAAGATGGAGCCGGCAGGCTGCTCATTCGCTTTGGGGCTTAATACGAAAGGCGGGGGTACGTAACCCACCCAAAATTATTTTTTATCGACTGGGTTACCTTCGGCGCGTACGGCGATAAAGGTCGTTTTTAAGTCAACCCAATTTCAAACTTACCCCCCAAATGAACAACCTGTTCAAAGTTGCCGCCCTGGGCTTCGCCCTCACCGCTGGTCTGTCGTCGTGCGGCGAGAAGAAAGTAGAGGAAACCACCACCACCACCGACGCTGCCACCACCACGGAGGCTACCACCACCGCTCCGATGGACAGCGCCGCCATGGCTGCCCCGGCTGCTGATGCTACGGCCCCGGCCGCCGAAGGTGCTAAAATGGAAGCTGCTCCGGTCGAAGGTGCCAAAGTAGAAACCACCACCACCACCGAAGTTAAAAAGTAGTCGGCCGCTGGCTTCGGTCAGCTCCGAATACCTCGACGCTTTCCGTCGTGAGCACAGCCCGAATTTCTCGCAAGAGAAGTTCGGGCTGTTGTTTTTTGGGGTGTTTGATGTTGGGTATTCGGCGTTGCACCTTGTAACTGTCTGATTTCTTCTCTTCAATACCACCAAAAACTCAACACTAAAAACCCTAAAACCCAACTCCCTTCATCTCACCAGCCCCAGTAGCTCGGCGGCAATGGCGGGCCAGGGTTGGGCCAGGTTGAGGGTGACGACCCGTACCGGGTGGCCGCCCAGCGTATAGGCCAGGGCGGGTGTGGGCACCAGGCCGGGGTAGAGCAGCACGCCCTCCAGCGTTTGGCCGGGGGCGGCGGGCTGGTTTTGCAGGTAGGCGTAGAGCTGGTAGAGGTGGGGTGCAATCAGCCGCTGCTGGTTGTAGCGCGGGCGCAGGGCAGCGGCGTAAAATTTGGTATCGAGGATGATTTTACGGTCGGGGGCGGCCAGGGTGGTGTCCGTCAGCATGGTGGGCAGCAGGGCCAGGTGAGCGGGGTTGGGGGCCTGGGCCTGCCAGGCAATGGTTTCGGCAAACACGCGGTAGCGGCGCTGCTCGCGGCGGTAGAAATTGCGCACAAACTGCTCAAAAAGCCGCGCCATCAGCACCGGGTCGCGGCGAAAATCGCGGAAGCGGCGGCGGCCGGCGGCCGTGGGTTGGGGCAGCGCTGCCTGAGCAATCAGCTCGCAAATGTTGAGCAAAAACCCGTCCTCGGTGGCAGCCGGGGGTAGGCGGCGGCGCAGCGCGGCCAGGACGGCCGCCGCGGGAGGCGAAGACAGTGCGGCGGCACCGGCACCCATGCGCTCGCTGAACTGGCGCTGAGCCGCGCGCAACTCGCGGCGTAGCGGGGCGGGCAGGCTGGCGGCTTCGGCCAGGGCACCCAAGGTGGCGGCCAGGGCGCGGTGCAGTTCGGTGTCGGCGGTCAGTTCCTCAAACACGCACACCGCCCGCCCCTGGGCCAGCAGCCCCCGCCCCACCGACGCCGACAAAGCCACCCGGCCACGCAACACCCCCAGCGTGGCGGTTTGCTCCTCAAACTGCACGGGCAGACCATTTTTGAGGCGCTGCCGCACCGCTTGCAACAACACTTGCGCCAGCAGCCCCAGCGGCCGGGCAAAGGGCGTGGCCTCGGCGGCTTGCAACAAGGCGGGTTCGGGCAGGCGGTTCCAAGCGTAGCAGAGGAAGTAATAGAGGGTGCTGAGCGGAATCACGGGTTTTGATTTCTGGGATGGGGAGGGTTGGGGTTTTTAGGTGTTGGGTGTTCGGTTTTCTTCTGCCACCCAACACCAAAAACCGAACACCCAACACCTAAAACAGAATCCATAATCCCGTCTCCCACAATCACCCCAGCAACAGACGTACCTGGGCGGCAGCGGTGGCGGGCTGCTCACGCCAGTAGTCGTGCAGCAGGGGGCTTATTTCCTGCTCGATGATAAGCCGATACCAGCCTTCGGCCTCAGCCGGCGCGGTGGGCGGCTGGCAGAAGTAGCTGTGGCCGAGGGCAAACTCGGGGCCCAGGGCCGGGTCGTCGGCAATGACTTGGTTGAGGGCGGGCAAGCGACTGAGAATGCGCTTGACAATGAGCAGCGGCACGGTGTGGGCCAGCAGCAGGTGGCGCAACGGCGGCCCAAACTGCGGGCGTAGCTCCACAAACGCGAAGCGGCGGCGCAGGGCGTAGTCGAGCGGGGCCAGGGCACGGTCGGCCAAGTTGAGGGTACCGATGACGTACAGGTTTTCGGGCACGAAGAACAGCGGGGCTTCGGGCGGGGCGTAGGGCAGGCGCAGGGCGTGGGCCGGGCCGCGCTTGTCGGCTTCGAGCAGCAGCAGCAGCTCGCCGAAAATGCGAGCCACGGGGCCGCGGTTCAACTCGTCAATCAGCAACACGTAGGGGCGTTTGGGGTCGGCGGCGGCGCGGGCGCACAGCAGCGGCAGCACGCCGGGCACCAAGCCAAACTGCCCATCCGGCCCCGGCCGGAAGCCCGCCATGAAATCCTCGTAGCCGTAGCTGGGATGAAACTGTACCAGCTCGATGCGGGCGGTATCGTCGGCCCCGAGCAGCAGCCAGGCCAAGCGACGGGCTAAAAAGGTTTTGCCAGTGCCGGGCGGGCCTTGCAGCAGCAGATTGCGGCGGCGGTGCAGGCCCGCCAGGGCGGCATCCAGCTCAGCCTCGGCCATAAAAACCTCGGCCAGCGCTTGGGCGCGGGTGTACGGGGCAGGCGGGGGCAGCGCGGCCGGGGCGGCGGGCTCCGGAAAGCCGGCCGCACGCGGGTACACCACCATTGGCTCGGCGGCAGCGGTGGCAGCGGCAACGGGCTGCACGTACAAGTCCTCGGCCGCCTGGTGCTCGGTTTCGGCCGCGTCGGAAGCCGAGCCCGGCGACAGGATGGGCCGCCGGGTGCTGATGGTGAAGTCGAGGGCTTCGAGGCGGGCGTTGGTGGGCTGGCCGGCAGCGTGGGGCCAATGGGCG
>JANXUO010000404.1 GCA_025356245.1 Hymenobacter sp. | reverse complement strand
GTGCTCGGCGGCGGGGGTGAAGGTGCTTTGGCCGGAGTTGAAGGCGATGTTCCAGGCGCGCTTGCTCACGCTCTGGCGGATTTCGTCGCCGGCGGCAAACTGCTGGGTTTCGGCCGGGGCCACGGCTTTGCCCTTGTACTGCTGCTGAAGCTGTTGCAGCGGCTTCAGGTCCAGCATTTCATTCAGCGGCACGTAGCTGGGCAGCTCTTTGGGGTAGAGCTTGCTTTGCACGTCGCCGAAGGTTTTGTACACCGCCGCGTAGATGTTGGTGCCGCCTTCGTCGAGGCCGAACAGGCTCAGGTTGTCACTGAAATTGAAGGCCTTGCTGCCGCCCAGCTCCACCACGTCGCCGTTGCGGTCGGCTTCGCTCACGCCCTTGTAATATTTCAGCCAGTAGGCACCGGGCTTGTCCTGGTCGCCGTACACGGCGGCCGAAATATCGGCGGCTTTGCTGAGGGCTTCGGGGTGACTTTTTACTTGGTCGCCGGCCACGGCAAAGGCCGTCATGATGCCTTCCACTTCTTTCTGGTGCGCGTCGTACCACCGCTTGGTCGTCACCATGATGTTGGGCATCTGGTTCGAGTATTCGCGGGTCGAAACGATGCTGACGAGGCCGCCCTTCTGCTTGGCGATGTTCACGTCGCCGGGCGTCCAGGTGGCCACGGCGTCGGCGGCTACATCCACTTTCACGCCGGTGTTTTTACCGTCCACAATTTTGTCGCGGCTTTCGGGCTTGCCAAGGATGTACTTCTCGGCCGCTACCAGGAAGTCGCTGGCTGCCATAAAGTTCACGGCCTGCGGGTCGTAGGTGGTTTCGTCGGGGTTCACCTTCAGGCCGTTGTCGGCGCACCATTTCAGGGCAATGTTCTGGTCGCCGTCGCGCAGGTAGCAGGCGATGGTTTTGCCCAGGGCCGCGCGGGGGTTATCCTGCCATTCTTTCGGCCCCATCAGCTTGTCTTCGCCGAAGGATTTGCCCACCGAGTAGGGGATGATTTGCAGCTGCGTGCCAGCCTTCTTCAACTGTTCCTGCACGGCCGAGAAGCCCGGCAGGCCGTCGCCCATAATGCTCACAACTAGCCCCGGCGTGGCAGGGTTGGCCGACAGGTCGGCGGCGTTCTTCACCAAGTCGGCCTGCATTTTCGACACGTCGTCCTGGCGCTGAATCTGCATGTTTACGCCGTTGGCGGCCATGGCCGAGCCTTCGGTGGTTTGGGCACCGCCGTTGGCCAGCATCCCGGCCATTTGGCTGTTCCAGGCCATGACCTCCCAGGTGATGGGTGTACCAGTGTTAGCCGGCTTATCGCCGGGCAGGGCCGCGAGCGGCGCTACGGCCGTAGCGCCCGTGCTGCCCGTGGCCGCCGGCAAATCAATTGAGCCCAGAAGCACCGACTCAGTTTCAGCCTTTTTAAACAGCAAGTTGCTGGAGGTGAGTTTGTTGATGCCGAAGTACAAACCCACCAGCACCAGCAAAGCAATTACAATTTTACCACGAGTTGTCATGGAGAAGAAGAAGAAGTGAATACGCTGCTTGTCGCAGCGCGGGATTTGGAGAAAGTTTGGTTGTTTCTTATTTCTGGCGCGAGTTTAGGCGAAGCCGTAACTCGCGCCTGACATGACCGGGAGGCTGTGCCTCCCGTGCTGCGAGGCGGCCAGCTCGCGTCAGAACATCTTGCCCGAACCCGGCCGCACGGGCACCCTTGCGCGAGCTTGCCGCTGGCGCGGCACCGGAGGCGCAGCCTCCCGGTCAAATTAGGCACGAGTTACGGCTTCGCCTAAATTTGCGCCAGCCACAAATAACCCTATTCCAACAGCTTACCATAAGCGTCGTCGGTGGCCTTAACGGTTTGGCTGGTCGTCATTTTGACGCGCGGCTCCTGCTCGATGATGGCGTTGAACTCTCCTTTTTGATATTTGTCGAGCAGGCGCTGGCCTTTTTCGCTCATTACCCCGTTTTGGATGTCCATTTCCTTCACGAACTCCTGCGAGTAACGCATGGCTTGCTTTATCTGGCCCAACTGGGCGGCCATGTCTTGGGCCACACGGTCGGTGGCGAGGTCGAAGAAATACTTTTTGTCGGGGTCGCCGCGCAGCACGTTCATCGCGGCCCGCATCCCCGACGAGGTGCGCTTCACCAGCTCGTACTCGTCCTTCAACAGGCCGACCTTGAACTTGGAGTTGTCAATCTGCCGCAGGGCGGCTTTCAGAATCTGGCGCATCACCAGGCTCACGTTGGCCGTGGTGGTGGCCATCGGGGTGAGGCGGCGGTTGTAGTCTTCGAGCTGGGCGGCGCGGCTGGCGTAGCTCTCGGCCGAATCCTTTTCGCCTTGCCGGAGCGCCGAGTCGGCCAACGACAGGTATTCCTGCATTTGGGTAGCGTTGGCGGCCATTTTGCGCTTCACCAGTTCGCTGGCGCCCTCAATGTGCCCCACTTCGGCTTCCATGTTGCGGGCCTCTTTTTCGGTGTTGGAGATGTATTCCTCCATGATGCCGATGGGGTCGGTGTTGACGAAAATGCTGGCTGCCGTGCGAAAAATCCGCTGCCCCAAATACCACAAACCAGCCTTGATGCGCTTGTTGGTGGCAATCAGAAAGAGCACGAACAACACCCCCAACCCGATGCCGAGCTTGACGGTATTGAACACAATATCAACCAAAAACGGCAGGATAATCCCCGAAAAATAGATGCCCGTACCAATCATGGCGGCCACGAAGGCCCAGGCGGCTACTTTCTCCGGCTTTTGCCACGAGGGCAGGTCATCGCCGGGTTTGGGAGCGTCGAGTAAAGAAGGTAGCATGGCGGTGAATTTTAGGCATTAAGCAGGGGCCGGCAAGCGGCAGCCAATAGCTAGTTGGCGTTTTGGCGTGGCCAGCCCTCAAAAAAGTGAAAAATATGCCCCGCACCGCTCAACAGAGCCAGTGCGTTGCAAAACGGCGGGCACCCAAAACGAAGGGTTACATCGGAGCAGAGGTTTGAAAAAACAGGCATAAAAAACAACGGCAGGCCAATTAAAGAAGCCCACTAACGCTCAGATTATCAACCAGTTTTATTTCCCGGTAACGCTCAAAAAGGTTTCGGCAGCCCGGCGGTGGGCTTGCAAGTCGGCCATCGCCGCCGACTGCGCCAACTCGTAGCTGCTGAGAGCGGCCTGCGTTTTCTGGCGCTCCTCGGCCAACTTTTGCTGGGTTAGCAGCAGTTCTTGCTGCTTGGCGTGCAACTGCTGGCCAAGGCTGGCAAGGTCGGCCGCGAGCTGTTTTTCCTGGGCCGCAAGCTGGCCGATGGGCCCGGGTGAGGCGTTGGGTACTTCGCCCATCTTTTCGCGGTGGCGGGTTTCCACTTTCTCCCGGTCAGCAACCAAGGCCCGCTCAAACTGCGAGGCCGAGGCCAGCAGGGCGGGCACGCTGCCGCCATTTACGGCCGAAAAGGCGTTGTAAGCGGTTTGGTAGAGCAGAGGTCCGCTCATGCCGGCGGCGGCCATGCTTTTCACCATTTTCAGGTAGGCACCAAAGTCCTTGCCGTCGCCCGCGAGCAGGCCGGCAATGTGGTCGAGGTGGCGCTGTTCGGCCTGCACCACGGGCGTGGCCGCCGAAGCCTGAAAAGTGGGGGGTGCCGGGCTGCCTGGCAGCGGTGTCCGCGCTGCCGCCGGCTGGCCCTGGGCTGCGTTTTCCCCTTCTTCCGACTCAACAAAAAAATCTTTCGCGGCCTTGGCGAAAGTATCAAAAATTTCCATTGAAATACGAAGTAACTCGGTGAAACAAGGGCGGCTGGGTAATCAGTCGGCCCGGTTCGGGGGCTCACATCGGAGGGCGTATTAATAGGAGTGACTATCGACTGATAGGACCCTCAGCTACTCAAAGGTAAACGGATTTGGAAATCTGTCGCAAAAAAATTGCCCTGCCCGGATTAGTACGGCAGGGCAATTTCAGAATTTTGAGTTTTTAGTGGTGCGTATCTGGCGTTTGGATAGTCAGTAAGCCGACCCAATTCTGCCCCCTTGCGCCGCTGCGACTATTGCCCGGCCTGGCTACTTAGCCAAGCGGTACGCAGGTCTTTTTGCTTGGGGTCGAGGGTCATTTTCTCCACGTTCTCGACGGCCTGCACTTGCACGGTGGGGTCTTCGGTGAGCACCAGCTGCATAGTTTTTTCGATGCCACCGCGCGACTTCACTTTCACGAATACAATGTCGGCGGGCGAGTGCTTGCGGAGTACACCAGTGAGGTCGCCGCTGCTCTTTATTTCCTTGCCGTCCAGTATTATAATCTGGTCGCCGCGGTCGATGCCGGCTTTGTAGAGGCCCGAGCCAATAGTGGTATTTACCGACACCAAGCAGCGGCCCTCGTCGTCGAACTCGACCTGCCGGCTCAGGGCCGCACCCAGCACCCGGCCGGGCACCACAGCCAGCCCGGCGGGCAGCAGCAACTCGGTAAATCGGGGTTGGTCGCGCCCCAGCACGTACTGCCGGAAGAAGCGGCCCGCAAAGGCCGTATCCTTGCACACGGTGCCCAGTACCCGCTGCAAATCCGGGATGGTGTAGGCCGTTATTGGCGCGTAGTTTTCCTGTTTTTTACCAAACTCCTGCCACAGTGCCTGCATGTATTTGTCGAGGCTGGTACGGTAGCGCACGCGCAGTTGCAGGTCCAGCGCCAAGGCAATGCCCGCGCCCTGGGTGTAGTACGAAATGGTGGTGTTGGCCTTGTTGGTGGGGTCCACGCTGGCCGACTGGTCAATGAAAGCCGCCTGCCGGCTCATGTCCACCGCCGACGAGAAGCGGGCACCGGGGCTGTTTTGGCGGGTATTGACCCAGTTGCTAATTTTGCTGAAGAATGCTTCATCGTCGTAAATCTTGAGGCGGCGCAGCACCAACTCACCGTAGTATTGGGTGAAACCCTCGGCAAACCAGAGGGCGTCACTCATGTTCACCCGCTGAAAATCAAAAGGTTCCAAGTCCTTTGGGCGAATGCGCTCCACGTTCCAGGCATGGAAGAACTCGTGCGCGACGGTGGCTAGGTTGCTGCGGTCTTCTTCGTTGTTGGTGAGGGGCTTGGCGCTGGTGAGCGACGTGGAATTGCGGTGTTCCATGCCGTCGCCGGTGGCCTGGCCCAGGTAGTCGCCCAGAAAGGTGTAGCGGGTAAAATCGAACTGGGGCAGCTCGCCAAAGATGGCCTGCTCCTCGCGCACGATTTTTTGGGTGGTTTTCACAAACTCGTCCACCTCAGTAGCGGGGCCTTGGTATAGGGTGGCCATCTCGATGGTTTGCTCGCCCTCCTGCCATGACTTAGTGGTGATGGCTCCCAGCAAAACGGGGCTGTCCATGAGGTATTCGAGATTGGGGGCCAAGTAGTTGCCTTTATCGCCGGAAGGGCGCAGTTGGGTGGCGATTTTCCAGCCCGGCAAGGGCTCGAATTTCACTTCGCAGGCCCGCGTTTCCAGGCCCAGGGCGTAGCAAAACGCGGCCGGCGCGTTCAGGTGCGCGTGCTGTTGGTCGATGCCCACGTAAGTGCCGTCACTACGGTCGCCGTAGAGGGTATAGTTGAAGATGACGGTACCATCGGCTCCTGGCGTCACGTCCCAGCTGTAGGGGTCGGGGCGGTTGATGGCCAAGGGTTTATTCTTGGTGTCAGTAGCCACCACGTAATACACGTTTTTGGCGAAGTCATGCAACGAGTAGCGGCCCGGCGAGCTACGGGCCATGCGCACCCGCAATGGCCCGCTGGGCAAGCCCGAAAAGATGGTCGAAATACGCGCTTCGTGGTGCACGGCGTTCGGGAACGAAACCGTGTAGCGCACTGGCGCACCGGGGGCCGCCGTTTGCGCCAAGGCTGGCCCGCCGGCCGTGAGCAAGCTTCCGAACAAGCAGAATACAAGATGTTTCATAAACAGCAGAATCGAGAAATGAGAACGGTGAGACCTACGAACTAGCTGGTCTGGCCTGTCAGGGCGACGCAGTTTCAGATAGGACTTGCTTTGCAAAGGTGCGCCGAAAAACGCATTTACCGAAGGCAGTTAGCAAAAAAACAAGACGCATACTAAAAAAATAGCAGCAGATGTTTTAAAAATAAATAATTTCAATGCAACGGTGCTCATGCGTGCGTTTCCGTAATGTCATGCGTTTACAACCTCACTCCTGCGCTTGCTGGTCAAGGTCATTATTGAACACCAGGGCCTCCACGGCACCACCGTAAAACCGGTGCCCGGTGCCCACCTCTTGCAGCCCCACTGCCGCCAGCGCCGGCCGCAACTGCGGCAATTGCTGGGCCGCAAGGCCCGTGGTGAGCCGGAAAAACCGGTACATCACCCAGAGCAGCGCCCGTTGCCAAGCCGTACGGGGTGGTGCGAAATCGGCCACCAGCCAGGGGGCACCGGGGCGGCGCACGGCCGCCAGGTGGGCCAGCGCAGCTGGTAAGGCCAGAGCGGGCAGGCAGTCCAGCACAAAAAAAGTTACCACGGCATCAAATGGACCATCGGCCGCCTCTACGCTGGCCTGGGTGCCCTGGCGAAATTCAACTTGCGCTTGTTTATCAGGTAGATGAAAGGATAGGCGGGCCTGGCTACGGCGCAGCATGGCTGCCGATGCTTCGAGGTAGAGGACGCTGGCGGTGGGGCGGCGGCGTAGCAGCTCGGTGAGTACCCAGCCGGTGCCACCGCCCAAAATCAGCACCTTGGGGGCACCCGCTGGCAGTTGCTCCAGCGCTGCCTGTTGTGCCCGGCGCAGTGCCGCGCCAAACACCAGCCCCGCCAGGGCATCGTAGCACCAGGCTATGCGGTCGAAGCCCGACGCAGGGGCGCGGGCAGCATGGTCGGAATCATCAGCGGCTAGCATAGAGGCAGGAAAACAGCGGTAGGCAAGGAACTTCAACGCCTTGAAAAGCACCGCCCGCTGTGGGTAACGCGGGGGCGGTTACGAAAAAATGATGCCCGGCACTTGCGTTGCGGGCGCGTAAGGGCGTATCTTTGCAGCATCAAACCAGTCTCTCCAATATTAATTGGTACGGCCGGAATGTAAATCAGCTGCGCTTGTGGCGAAATTGGTAGACGCGCTGTCTTCAGGCGGCAGTTCCGCAAGGTGTGGGAGTTCGAGTCTCCCCGAGCGCACAACAGGAAACCCTACTCCCCGTGAGTGGGGTTTTTTGTTTTATGGCCCGCCGGGCGGCTGCTTTGGGCTGTGGGGTGCAACTTGCCGCCCACATTCGCCCTGCTCATGCCCACCTGGACCCTCGCCGCGCTCGACCTGCCCCTGCGCTACACCTGGAAAATCTCGCGCAACGCCAGCACTTCCAAAACCAATTTTGTGGTGACGGTAGCCCTGGCCGGAGCCACCGGCCGGGGCGAAGCCGCTCCCAACGTGCGCTACGGCGAAACCCCCGCCCTGCTGCAAGCGCAGTTCGACGCGCTGCAAGCCAATGGCATTGAAAAGGTTGCTGACTTGGCTGGCCTCGATGCGCTGCTTCGGCACCAACCCGTGGCGCACGCCCTGCGCTTCGCGCTCGAAGCGGCCCTGACCCACGCGCTGGCGGCCCAGGCGGGGCTGCCGGTGTGGGCGTACCTGGGGGTGCCTGCCCCGGCAGCGGCCGTGCCCACTGCGTTTTCGCTGCCCATTATGGAGCCCACGGCAGTAGCTGACTTTCTGATTGAACAAGATGCCCAGCGATTCAACCTGCTGAAGGTGAAGGTGAACGCAGCCGATGGCTTGGCCCTGCTACAAGCCGTAGCAGCGGCCGCCCCCGGCCAGCCGCTGCTCGTGGATGGCAATGAAACCTGGACCGCCGCCGCCGAGGTTCTGCTATTCCTGGAGGACGTGGCCGCTATTCCCGGCCTCAACCTGTGCTACCTCGAACAGCCAATGCCCGCTGCCGCCACCGCCGAGTACGAACGCCTGCGGCCCCGGTCGGCGGTGCCGTTGCTGGCCGATGAATCAGTGACCGACACCGCCGATTTTGCCGCCCTGGCCCGGCAATTTCACGGCGTGAACGTGAAACTGATGAAAGCGGGCGGCTACCGCCGGGGCATTGAGTTGCTTCGTGCCACCCGCGCCCACGGTCTGCTGCCCATGCTGGGCTGCATGGTCGAGACCAGCTTGGGCATTGCTTCTGCCGTGTATATCAGCGCCCTGGCCGAGGTACACGACCTCGACGGGCTGCTGATTGTACGGCACGAGCCGTTTGGCTTGGTGACGGAGGCCGCCGGGGCGCTGCACCTAGCCGGGTAGCGATGGCGCCTGACCGGCAAGCAATTACTTTCCGGCGGGAATCTTGGCCAGCGCCTCATCAGTTTCGCGTAGCTCGGTGTCGAGCGCGGCTACGGCGGGTGGGGGCGTCTGGCCCTTACCCAGTATTTCGATTTTGCGGGTCAACAAATCCACCTTTTTCTGCAACAGCCGCAACTGTTCCGACGCATTGCCGGAGGCAGCACCTACTTGCACGTAAGGCTCGAATTTGGCGTCGGCGGCTACCGTATTGTCGCCCCGCGAGTAGGCGGCGCTGCCAGGGGTGGCATACACTACGCCGCCGTCGGCCTTCACGTAATCGTTCTGGCGCAGGGTAATGATTTTACCGCCCACCATCTCCACCATGCCACTTTTGTGGTTGATTTTGGTGCCATCGGGCAGCTTAATGTTTTGCGCCAGGCGGGTCGTTTTGTCGCCCAGGCGTTGCATTACTTCGCCGTTCAGGTACACAAACTGGGTGTTGGGGTTGGGCCGAACGGGGTACCCGCCGTTCTGGGCGGCGGCGGCGAGCGGGGCGGCGGCGGTAAGCACGGCGGCCATGAGGGTACGAAGCAACAAGCGCATCTTTGGTTGTGGTTTGGGGTGAGAGAAAATTAGTTGGACCTGCTTTTACGCAGCGCTGAAAGAAATAAACGGGCCTGGAACAATGTCGATACATTAAATGTATGTACATTTGTGCCCGACAACGCCGAAAGCTCCATGCGCATCGAAGACGAAATTAAGCAACCCGTGTTCCACAACCTCTACCAGAAGGCCTACATCAACGTGGTGTACACGGCGGGCTGGTTGAGTGTGCGGCAGGCGGCGGTGTTCAAAGAGTATGGGCTTACGCTGCCGCAGTTCAATATTTTGCGCATCCTGCGCGGGCAGCACCCCAAGCCCGCCACCGTAGCCCTGCTCATCGAACGGATGCTGGACAAAACGTCCAACGCTTCGCGCATTGTAGACCGGCTGGAGGAGAAGGCGTTGGTGACCCGCCAGGTATGCCCCGCCAACCGCCGGGCGGTCGATATCCGCATCACTAATACTGGCCTCGACTTGTTGCATCGCATTGAAGAGGGAATGACCAGCCCGGCCGAAGTGCTGAACATGGACCACCTCACGCCTGCTGAGCTTGTGCAGCTCAACGACCTGCTTGATAAGATAAGAACCAAGCCCTGAGATTTTTCAGGCCAAATCAGCGCCTCACTTTTTTTAACCACCAACCCCAACCATGAAAAAAATCCTCGTTCCTGCCCTGCTTGCCGCCCTCTCGCTGGGTGCCATCACCAACATTTCGGCGGGTAAGCCCAAGCCCAAGCCCAAAACCACCGTAGCCGCCACCGCCTACAAGCTGCAACCGCAGCTGAGCACGCTGGGCTGGGAGGGCAAAGCCGTCACCCACGGCCACAACGGCACCATGCAATTCTCGGCTGGTGAGCTGACGGTGAACAACGGTACGATTACCGGCGGCACCGTTACCGTGGACATGAAAACCATGAAGGCCACCGACATCACCGACGCCGAAAGCCAAGGGAAATTTGTGGGCCACATGAGCGGCGACGATTTCTTCTCGGTAGAGAAGTTTCCGACCGCTACGTTCAAATTAGTGAGCGTAACCCCCCTCAAAGTTGCCAACAAAGACGGCAACAACGCCACTGTCGCCGGCGAAATGACCATCAAAGGCGTTACCAACACCATCAGCTTCCCGGCTAAAGTGGGCGTGAAAAGCGGGGTGGCCGCCGCCAGCGGCAAAGTCACCATCGACCGCACCAAATTTGGTCTGAAATACGGCTCAAAATCGTTCTTCGACACGCTGGGCGATAAAGCAATCAACGATGACTTTACCCTGAGCTTCAACGTAATTGCCAAGCAGTAATTGGTGCACGGGTGCGTAGTATTCGCACTGGTTCAAATAAAAAAGGCCGCTCAACTGAGCGGCTTTTTTTATTTGAACGCAACGGAAACCACCATTGCCGACAAGTAATTTAATCGGGAAGGCTCATCTCCTGTGGCAGTTCGAACGACAAGCTCCAGCGGTTAGCGTAGGCCCGTAATTTCTGAAAATAATCGTCCAGCTCGGGTTTGTATTCGAGCCAATAATCTTCGTGTAGATTTTTAATTACCAGGCTCGCGCTGCGCACCAGCAGCCGCGCCGTGGCCTTGTAAAACTGGTTGTGCGACGAGTCGAGCGAGCCCGTATAATTGCCGAAGATAAGGCGCAGCACATACAGGTTTAAATCGACTTCCAGCTGCTTGTTTTTTGTGATGCGCCGGGCGCGGGCTACTTCCTTAACGCCCTTGCCCAGCACCTTCGGTAAGCTTTTGTGCAGCAAATAGCCCGACACGCTCAGGTTGAATAGCTCGTGAATTTTATCCTCGGTTTCGGCTTTTATGCTCTCAACTGTTACGTCGGGCAGCAGCTCAAAACAAAGCGTATCGTAAAATTCGTCGTCACGCTTTGCCGCCCGCACAAGCAGGGCCACCAATTCCTTTTCGGACAGGCGCAGCAGCGTTTTCTTAAAATCACCGGAAACGACCATGAAATTTGACTACGAATTAAAAGACATTGACACAGATTAAAATCCGCGCAATTTATGCTCAATGTGTGTGATTGTTCAGGTTGTCATCAAAGTACTGCGTTACCTTTCGGTACAGATGCACCCGGTCTTTGCCCAGCACGTTATGCGGGTGGCCCGGATAAACGAAGTAGTCGAGCTGCACACCTTTATCGACGGCGGTTTTGAGGTAATCGAGCGAGTGTTGCCACACCACCACGTCGTCCACAGTGCCGTGAATGAGCAGGAGCTTGCCCTGCAATTTGTCCGCGTAATTGAGCAGGCTGGCCTGACGGTAGCCTTCGGGGTTTTCCTGCGGGGTGTCCATGTAGCGCTCGGTGTACATGATTTCGTACAGGCGCCAGTCGATGACCGGGCCACCGCCAACGGCCACCTGAAACGTGCCCGGTGCCCGCGTCATCAGGGTGGTGGTCATGAACCCGCCGAAGCTCCAGCCGTGAACGCCGAGGCGGCTTTGGTCAATGTAAGGCAGGGTTTTGAGGTATTTTACCCCTTCGAGCTGGTCGGCCATTTCGGCTGTGCCGAGCTGGCGGAAGGTGGCTTGTTCGAAGGCCCGGCCCCGATTGCCGGAGCCGCGGCTGTCCACCGTAAACACGACGTAGCCCTTTTGCGCCATCATCTGCATCCACAAATTCGAGCCACCGAGCCAACTTTCGGTGACGAGCTGCACGTGGGGGCCGCCGTACAAATACACTACGGCGGGGTATTTCTTTTGCGGGTCAAAATTAGGAGGCATAATTAGCCGGCAAAATAAGTCAGTACTACCGTCGGCGGCTTTTATGGGGAATAATTTTGTTTCGCCCAGCGCATAATCAGCCACCGGGTTACTGGCATTCAGCAACAGGCGCTTGGATTTTGCCTCGCTCACCGAAATAACGCGAATCGTACGCGGCGTAACCGCACTGCTGAAATTGTCGATAAAATAATTGCTGCCCGCGTCAAATAGCGCCGTGTGCGTGCCCGTGCCCTGCGACAATTTACGGCCCTCACCGCCATTTACGGGCACCGCATAAATGTGCCTTTCCAGTGGCCCATCGGCGGTGCCGACGTACACGATTTCGCGGCCATTATTGGTAAATCCCAGCACATCGGTCACAATCCACGGCCCTTTGGTGAGCTGCCGAAGCAACTGACCGCCAGTATTGTAGAGGTATAGGTGCATAAAGCCGTCGCGCTGACTCTGCCAGATAAACTGGTCGGCGTGGCCGGGCACAAACTCGATGGGGTTGAGGGGCTCCACGTATTTATCGTCTTTTTCCTCGAATAAGGTTTTGACAAACGCCCCGGTGGCCGCATTGTACTGGTTCAATTTCATAGCATTCTGCCCCCGGTTCAAAACGGCCAGGTAAATGCTTTTCTCGTCGGGGCTCCAGGCCAGGTTGGTGAGGTATTGCTCTTTGGGCTCGCCGGTTTGCAGGAAGATGGTTTTGCGGGTTGCCAGGTCGTAAACGCCCACGGTCACGTGGTGGCTGCGGTCGCCGGCCATGGGGTACTTAATGGCTTTGAGGCTGGCGGGGGTAGTCGAAACGTCCACCAGCGGGTAGTCGCTCACCATCGTTTGGTCCATGCGGTAGTAGGCGAGGCGCTGGCCGCCGGGGCTCCAAAACGTGCCTTTGGTGATGCCAAACTCGGAGCGGTGGGCGGCCTGGCCGTTCATAATCTGCGGATTGGTCTCCTGCGTTACGGCCTCATTTTCGCGCCCGGCGGCTGATACAAATAGGTTTTGGGCCTTGGTGTAGGCCACGCGGGTTTTAGTGGGGTCGGCCTCTACGTTCTCGGCCTCGGCGTCGTAGCCAAAAAGCTTGCTGGCGCGTCCAGCCTTCACATCGTAGCCATACACCTGGTTTTTAAGGCTGATAAGCAACGTATTGGCGTCGCGCCATTGCACCGGCGGGAATACTTTCGGCGCTTCGCTCCCCGCTGCTTGCAACGCTGCCGCCAGGGCCGGCAGGGTCACGATGGGCACCAGTTCTTTGCCTTCGGCCGTGCCCCGCACCAGCGCCTCCAACTGGCCGCTTGCGGCGGGTCGCAGGTAGCTAAACTCGTTTTTCGTGCCTTTAATCCAACTCAGTTGCTTGAGGTTCTGCGGTTGCAGCTCGCGGTTAAGAAAGGCGTCCTCGACGGTGAGGGTTTTGGTTTGGGCCAGGGCCGCAAAAGCCGACACCCACAGCAGCAACAGCAGGTAGCCGCGCCGCGCGGGGCGCAAATAGGGGAGGAGCATGAAACAGAAAAGGAGGGCAGTTGACCAACAACGCGGGTTTTCGACCTTCGAAGCCGCGCAAAACCAGAAGAATTTGGCGTTGAACGGCGAAAATTACGGCCAAACCCGCGATGCTTTGGTAAGATAGTCCTTGAACACCGCGCTCCCACCGCTGCCCACCACCCGCAAACAAAACATCCAGTGCGTCGAAACGATTTGCCCCACCTGGGCGTTGTTTCCGACCGGGCGTATCGCCGTTCGCCACCGTAAATTTGCCCCATGAACACCCGTCCGCAAATTGATTACAACGAAGACGTTTTACTGCTCGAAGAAGAGTTGGAACTGCGTGCCCTGGTGGTTTTTAACGACGAAGTAAACAGCTTCGACCACGTCATCAAAACCCTCATCGACGTGTGCGGTCACGAGCCTATGCAAGCCGAGCAGTGCACTCTACTCATCCACCACAAAGGCAAATGTGCCGTCAAAAACGGCACCTACGAGGAGTTGGAGCCCATGTGCAGTGCCATCCACGACCGGGGCATTTCGGCCGATATTTTGTAAATAGCTGTTGGCTTTTTCGATTACTGCCTCGTCCGCGGCTATGAGCTAACAGACATTAGATAATATTTATATTCTGAATGGATTTCCCTTCCAAGCTGATTGAAAACGCAGTAGGCGAACTGTCGCGTTTGCCGGGCATTGGCAAAAAAACCGCCTTGCGCCTGGCTTTACACTTGCTGAAAGCCGAAACTGAAACCACCGCTTCGCTGGCCGAAGCGTTGGCCAAAATGCGGTTCGAAATAACGTATTGCCGCACCTGTCACTCCATTTCGGACACCGAAGAGTGCGCCATTTGCGGCAACAAGCTCCGCGACCATGCCCAGGTGTGCGTGGTGGCCGACGTGCGCGACGTCATTGCCATCGAAAATACGGGGCAGTACCGGGGTGTTTATCACGTGCTTGGCGGTGTCATTTCGCCCATCGAAGGCATTGGCCCCGCCGATTTGCAAATTGACTCCCTTGTAGCCCGCGCCAGTGCCGATGGCTCAGAATTGCGCGAGGTTATCCTCGCCATCAGTCCCACCATGGAAGGTGACACGACAGCCTTTTACCTCTCGCGGCGGCTGCGCGATTTGCCCAACGTCCACATCAGCACCATCGCCCGGGGCATCCCGATGGGGGGCGAGTTGGAATACGCTGACGAAATCACCCTCGGCCGGAGCATCGTGGACCGGCAGCGGCAGGCGTAGCACGAGTACCCCGAAGCTCCGCTTCGGAGTGATTAAATTGGAGGGAGACGCGGCAACGATTGAGTCAGTCCGAAGCAGAGCTTCGGGGTACCCGGGGTGCTCGGGGCGAAACGGCGCTAATTTCGCGCTCTCGTGGTAAAGCTCTCCGTCATTATTGTCAATTACAACGTCTGCTACTTTTTGGAGCAGGCGCTGCTGTCGGTGCGGCGGGCGGCGGCGGTGCTGGGGCAGCCCACGGAGGTTTTTGTGGTCGATAACAATTCGGCCGACGGCTCGGTGGCGATGGTGCAGACGCGGTTTCCGGAGGTGATTCTGATTGCAAATCAAGATAATCCGGGTTTTTCGAAGGCCAACAACCAGGCCCTGCGCGTAGCCACGGGCCAGTATCAGTTGCTGCTGAACCCCGACACCGTGGTAGAAGAAGACACCTTCCGTGCCTGCTGCGATTTCATGGACGCGCACCCTGATTGCGGCGGCCTGGGCGTGAAAATGCTCGATGGACAGGGTAAGTTTTTGCCCGAAAGCAAGCGGGCGCTGCCCACGCCCGCCGTAGCGTTCTACAAAATGTTTGGGTTGGCGAGCTTGTTTCCCAAGTCGCGCAGCTTCGGCCGCTACCACCTGGGTTTCCTCGACCGCGACGAAACCCACGAGATTGAGGTGTTGAGCGGGGCCTTTATGCTGCTCCGCAAAGCGGCTCTCGACGCCGTGGGCCTGCTCGACGAAGACTATTTTATGTACGGTGAGGATATTGACCTCTCGCACCGCTTGCGGCTGGGCGGCTGGAAAAATTACTATTTTCCGGGCACCCGCATCATTCATTACAAGGGCGAAAGCACCAAGCGCACCAGCGTAAATTACGTGTTTGTGTTTTACCGGGCCATGGTCATTTTTGCCCGCAAGCACTTTGCGCCCGAGCGGGCCGGGTTGTTTTCGGCACTCATCAATGCGGCCATCTGGCTGCGGGCGGGTGCGGCCGTGGCCGAGCGGCTGCTGGCCCGACTGGCTCCGCTATTCCTCGATTCGGGGCTGATTTGGGCTGGAATTTACTTGCTTAAGGTGTACTGGGAGCGCAACCATAAGTATGTGCCGCTGCCTTACCCGGCGCAGTACATGGGCGTGGTGGTGCCGCTCTACATTGCGGTCTGGCTAACGTCGGTGTACCTGAGCGGGGGCTACGACCGGCCCACCAAAACCAGCCGCATCGTGCGCGGCGTGGTACTGGGTACCGTCCTGATTTCGGCATTTTCTAATTTCCTGGATGCTTGGCGGTTTTCGAAAGCCCTGATTGTGCTGGGCGGCGGCTGGGCCGTGGTGGCGTTGGTGGGCCGCCAAATGCTTGCTCACTTCATCAAATACAGGGATTTACGCCTGAGCGAGCGCCGCCACAAAAATATCGCCATCGTGGGCTCCGGTCCCGAAAGCCAGCGTGTGCGCCAGTTGTTGGAGGCGGCCCAGGTACCGGCCCGCATCATCGGTTACGTGAGCGTAACGTCCGAAGCCCCCGGCCTGGGCAAGCCAACCGCCGTGCAAGCTGGGCATTCGTTCAGCCCGCCATTCGCCCAGTCAGCCCTCGGCGAAATCCGTCAGTTGGCCGATATCATCCGCCTCTATGCCCTCGATGAGCTGATTTTTTGCGGCCGCGACCTGCCCGCCAGCCAAATTATCAGCCTCATGCTGAGCCTGCCCACCGAGCCGCCGGTGGCCTACAAAATTCTGCCCGAAAACAGCGAATACATCATTGGCAGCAGCAGCAAAGATGCGCCCGGCGACTACTACACCCTTGATATTGCCTTGCGCCTCTACCAGCCAGCCCAGGCCCGCACCAAGCGCTTGCTCGACGTGATGATGAGCATTGCCGCACTGCTTCTAAGCCCAGGGCTGCTTTGGTTTCAGCGAAATAAAATCGATTTTTTGGGCAATTGTCTGGCCGTGCTGGCCGGCCGCTGCACCTGGGTGGGCCTGCGCACCCTGGCCGGCCCTGCCACGGCCCGCCCCGCCATCCTTTCGCCCGCCGATGCTGCCGCCGCCAGGTCAGCGCAGCTACTAAATGAGGCCACCCGCCGCCGCTTGGAGTTGCTCTACGCCAAGGATTTCGAGCCCAGTATGGACGTGGGCATGGTGTGGCGCTGTTGGCGGCGGCTGGGCGGGTGAGCGTTTCACTTCGCCCAGTGACTAAAGGAGGAAGAAAAAGGACGGTAGCGCCGTGCCCGGGATGGTGGCCCTAGCCTCCACTTTTTCCCTGTTTGACCGCTGAGTGAAATTACACAGGCGCGAGGCCCCCAGCCCGGCCTTACTTTTGAGGCTCCTATTCCCACCCCTCGCCCCTGATGATGCCCGTTACCGCCACCCTTGCCCCACCCTCGCCGCTGGCCGACCGCCTGCTACGCATGACCGAGCCGGCCACCATTGCCATGGCCAAAAAGGCCCGCGAGCTGGCCGCCCAGGGTGTCGATGTCATTAACCTGAGTTTTGGCGAGCCCGATTTTCAGACCCCGCAATACATCAAGGACGCCGCTAAAAAAGCCCTCGACGACGGCTTCACGTTTTACACGCCGGTGGCGGGCATTGTGGAGTTGCGGCAGGCCATCTGCGATAAATTCCGCCGCGAAAACCAGCTCGATTTTCAGCCCAACCAGATTGTGGTGAGCACCGGGGCCAAGCAGGCGTTGGCCAACGCCGTGCTGAGTCTGGTGAACCCCGGCGACGAGGTTATCGTGTTTTCGCCCTACTGGGTGAGTTATTCGGAGATGGTGAAGCTGGCGGGGGGCACCACCGTAGAATTGCTCGGCACCCTCGAAAACGACTATAAAGTGACGGCCGCGCAGCTCGAAGCGGCCATTACGGAGCGCACCAAGCTCATTATGTACTCGTCGCCGTGCAACCCGACGGGGGCGGTTTTAGCCGCGAAGAGCTGAGCGAAATTGCTGCCGTATTAGCCCGCCATCCCCAGGTATTTGCCTTAGCTGACGAGATTTACGAGTACATCAACTTCGTGGGCGAGCATTGCAGCCTAGCGCAGTTTGTCGAAGTTGCGGAGCGCGTTATCACCGTCAACGGTTTTTCGAAGGGTTACGCCATGACGGGCTGGCGCCTGGGCTACCTGGCGGCCCGCGCTGACATTGCCGCCGCCTGCGAGAAGTTTCAAAGCCAGATTACCTCCGGCACCAACTCCATTGCCCAGCGGGCGGGCGTGGCGGCGCTACAAGGAGGCCGCAGTTCAGCCGATGCGATGGTGACGGCCTACCGCCGCCGCCGCGACTTGGTGCTCGAAATTGCCCGCACCATTCCGGGCTTGCAAATGCCCACGCCGAGCGGCGCGTTCTACGTTTTTCCGGACGTATCGGCTTTTCTCGGCCGCACGGCGCCCAACCGGCAGGTGCTGGCCACGGCCACCGATTTGGCCCTTTATTTACTGGCCGATGCCCACGTAGCCGCCGTCGCCGGCGACGCCTTTGGGGCTCCCCGCTGCATGCGCTTCAGTACAGCAGCGGCCGATGATAAGCTGGTAGAGGCATTTCGGCGAATCAAAATTAGCCTTGCTAAGCTCACGTAGCTGCCGTTACGTGAGCTGTTTTGGTGGTGAGTTTACCGAGGTGTTAGGGGTGAGCTTCAGGCTGATAATCGGTTGAAAACGTCAAACAAAAAACAAGTTACAAGCAGCAAAAAAAACACTTAATTATTGTCAAACAGGCGGTTAATCTGAGCCCCTCATCATTCGCTTACCCTTGACTCAACTCGCCCTTCCCGAGCTTTTTCAGCAATTTAATGCCCTCCGTGTCCTTATTATTGGCGACGTGATGGTGGATGCTTACGTGTGGGGGCATTCGACGCGGCTTTCGCCCGAGGCGCCGGTGCCGGTGGTAAATGTGCGCCGCACCGAGCAACGCCTCGGTGGCGCAGCCAACGTGGCCCTCAACGTGCAGGCGTTGGGCGCTACGCCGCTGCTGTGCGCCGTGGTAGGTACCGATATAGGCGGCGAACAGCTCCGTAATCTGCTGATTGAAAGGGGGATGTCAGCCGATGGCATTGTGCAGAGTCGGCACCGGCCCACCACCGTCAAGCAGCGCATCCTGGCCCAAGACCAGCAATTGCTCCGCCTCGATTCGGAGGTAGAACACGACCTCAACGCCGAGGAAACGGCCCAACTCCTGACGGCCTACGACGACCTGCTGGCCCGTGCCGACGTGGTGATTTTTGAAGATTACGACAAGGGTGTGCTACGGGAGGAAATCATCGCTGCCTGCATTGCCAAGGCCCGCGAGCGCGGCATCCCGACGGTGGTGGACCCCAAGAAAAAAAACTTCCTGGCTTACCGCGACTGTACCTTGTTCAAGCCTAACCTCAAGGAGTTGCGCGAGGGCTTGGGCTTGAGTTTCGGCCCACCTGCCACCGACCGTCCTGGCTTCGAGGCCGCCGTGGCCCGCCTGCGCGAAGTCCTGCGGCCCGCTACTGTGCTGGTCACGCTGTCGGAAGACGGCGTTTTTGCCGGTCAGGGTGAGCAAAAAATATATCTGCCGGCGCATCTGCGCACTATCTCCGACGTGTCGGGGGCGGGTGACACCGTCATCAGCATTGCCGCCTTGTGCGTGGCACTGGCGCAGCCCGCCGCCCGCACGGCTGCCCTGGCCAACCTCGGCGGCGGCTTGGTTTGCGAGCAGCTGGGCGTGGTTCCCATCGAAAAAAACAAGCTCCTGCAAGAAGCCCTCAATGAGGGAATGTAAAGCGTTTCGCACCAACAAAACCGCGAAACTTACTTTCAACCTTGCGAAAACCTTGCGCTAAAAAATCGAAAACTCATGAAATCACGCGCTACCCAACTGCTGCTTTTCCTGCTAATAGCGGCTGGTATTCTAACTTTTCTCCACGAAAAACACCTGGTTGCCCTGCCCGCTGCCCTGCCACTGGCGGCTCGGTGGCTGGCGTTGCTGGTGGCGGCCTGGGTGGTGGCCCCGCGCCGCTCGCTTACCCTGTGGATTGTGCTGAGCATGTTTGTCGGCATCGAGCTGGGCAACGACGCGCCGGGGGTGGCCATGCACCTCAAAGTGCTGAGCGACATATTTCTGCGACTCGTAAAAACCATCATTGCGCCGCTGGTTTTTGCCACGCTGGTGGTGGGCATTGCCGGCCACGCCGACCTTAAGCAAGTGGGCCGCATGGGCCTTAAAGCCCTCATTTACTTTGAGGTGGTGACGACTTTTGCCCTTTTTATTGGCCTGGCAGCCATTAATTTAACAAAGGCTGGTATGGGCATCACGCTGCCCGCCGGGGCTGCCCAACCCGACAAGCTGGCCGCTGCCGCCCCCCAAAAGGCCGCCGACATTATCCTCCACATCTTTCCCGAAAACATCGCCAAGTCCATCGCCGAAGGGCAGGTGCTGCAAGTCGTTATTTTCGCCCTGATTTTCGCCATCGGCCTGGCCCTCACTCCCGAGCATCACCGCAAAGCCATGCTGGGTTGGTGCGAAAGCTTGAGTGAAGTCATGTTCAAATTCACCAACGTGGTGATGTACTTTGCGCCGCTGGGCGTGGGCGGGGCGCTGGCCTACACGGTGGGTAACATGGGCTTTGGGCCCCTGAAAAATGCTGTGGAGCTGTTGTTTACGCTGTACGGCGCACTAGCGGCCTTTGTCCTGCTGATACTGGTGCCGGTGGCATTACTGGCGCGGGTGCCGCTGCGGCGCTTTGTGCAGGCGGTGGCCGAGCCGGTGAGCATCGCCTTCGCCACTACCTCGAGCGAAGCCGCCCTGCCCCGCGCCATGGAGGCCATGGAGAGCATTGGGGTGCCGCGCCGCGTGGTGGCGTTTGTAATGCCCACGGGTTACTCGTTTAACCTCGACGGCACAACGCTTTATTTGTCGCTGGCAGCGGTGTTTGTGGCGCAGGCGGCGGGTGTGCCGTTTTCGTTCGGGCAGCAGCTGCTAATGGTATTTACGCTGATGCTCACCAGCAAAGGCGTGGCGGGCGTGCCGCGGGCGTCGTTGGTGATACTGCTGGCTACCGTGGCCTCGTTCGGGCTGCCGGCGTGGCCGGTGTTTATTATTTTAGGAATAGATGCGCTGATGGACATGGCCCGAACGGCTGTGAATGTATTGGGCAACTGCCTGGCCTCGGTGGTAGTAGCCCGCTGGGAAGGCGAATTCATCGACGATTACCAGGGCCCCGACCTGACGGCTACGCCGGTGGATGCGCTGCTCGGATAGGGCAAAAATGCCACAACAGTCAACAGTAATAGCTGAACAGTAGCTGCCACACCCCAAAAAAACGAATTTATAATGAGTGAGCATGCTGTTTTTTGACGAATAGCGCTTTCATTTGTAAGTCAGTAGTGCCCGGCTTGGTGGCTGGGTGTCAGCGCTGGCCGCACGGTTCTATTCTTTCTTCCCATGATTAAAAATATACATTCGGGACAGGCCCTGTGCCTGCTGACACTGACCCTGTTGCTGGGCTGCGTGTCGGAGAAGCGCCTGATGCAGCAGACGCCGGTGGCGACCATCGCCAACCGCCTGCCGCCCATCGAAACCATGACCGACCCCGGCCCGCTGGCCAACACCGACGGCGCCGACCCTGACGACGCGCAGCGCATTTTTCGCAACGAAATTCGCCAGAATATTGCGGAACCTACCGACTCGGCTGCCTTCGGCTACGCCCGGCTTACCGTTACCAAGGCCGCCGCGCGTCGCACCAACAAGGGCCTGCAATACTTCCAATTTCTGACCCTGATGACGCCCTCGCTGCTGGGCCTGCCCCTCGAAACGTACAAAACCGACGTGACGGCCGAAGTGCAGATTACCGATGTAGCCGGCAAAGTGTTGGGTGCTTACACCGGCGTAGGCCACTCCAACGTGCGGGTGGCCATGTATTACGGCTACTCGCAGCGCACTGCCCCGCGCCTCTCCGACCTCATTGCCCTGCGCAGTGCCCTGGCTCAAATCAGGCCGCAGCTCGATTCAGCCGCTGGGCGGTTGCGCCCGCTGCTACTGGCTGGCGGCCACATGGACGCCGCTCCCGCCGAGCCCGCCGCTCGTCGTTAGGCCAGCCCGCAATCGAGGGCCTTATCTTTGTGGGAGATGGCTATTTCGTGGTTTTTTCGGGGGATGAGCGGCCTGGGCCTGCTGGCGGCGCTGGCGGGCTGTTGCGCCAACAGCGTTTGTGATTGCCAGGACGAGCGCGTCGATGCCCTCACCGTGCAGTTTCGGGTGGCCGACACGCTGGCCGGAGGCACTGGCTTGCGGCGCGCTGACGTGGATACGGTGTATGTACTGCGTTATGCCCCAGGTGGTTCATTGCGCGACCGGCACGACTCCGTGGCCCTGCTACGCTTGCCAAGCCAGGCTGCGGCACCTTTTCTCATTAACAACGGCGCACCGTTTGGTCGGGTAAGTGGACGCAAGCTTAACGGGTTTG